>DATFUN010000175.1:0-9617 GCA_035260805.1 Myxococcales bacterium
GACGGGGACGCGCCCGCCGCCGAGTCCGATGACCTGCCGCAAGAAGGCTCGCCCGAGGATGATCGTCGGCTCAGGATTGCCGACGCGGTAGACCTCTCCGCTGGGGAACGCCGCGACCCCCAAGGTGGAGGACAGTCCGCGCCCGCCGGCCAGCTCGGGTTGCACGAAGGCCTCGGCGCCCGGCCAGAGGTGGAGCCCGGCGGAGAGGTCCATCACCACCGAGGTGGCCGATTCCGCCTCCGGGCGCATGCTGTTCTGCCCCGAGTAGCGAGCCGGAAACGACGGATGCGCCTGGACGGCGACCGTGGCCTGGTAGTGCAGGGCAGCGTCCTCTGCGCTCGCCGCCGAGGCGAAGAACGCGCAGAGCAAGGCGATTCCGGGACGCCCTGCGCTTCGGCGGTAGCGCGGTGCGCGCAAGATATGCTTTCGTGCCGTCGTGCCCATGTCTGATCGGATCGGAAACCCGGGTCTAGCCTCGCGCTTGCGGAAAGTCCTGCGCGGTGAGGTGCTGTTCGACTCCTTCACGCGAGGCCGCTACTCGACGGACGCGTCCATCTACCAGATCGAGCCGATCGGCGTCGCGTTGCCGATGGGGACCGAGGACGTCGAGGCGGCCGTCGGCATCGCCCGCGAACAGGGGTTTCCGGTCATCCCGCGCGGCGGCGGGAGCTCGCAGAACGGGCAGACGCTGGGCGAAGCGGTGGTGATGGACACGAGCCGGCACATGAATCGGGTGCTGGAGGTGGACGCCGCCGCCGGCACCGCCGTGGTGCAGCCCGGGATCGTGCTGGACGAGCTGAACCGGCAGCTCAAGGGTACGGGCTGGCACTTCCCGGTGGACGTCTCCACCTCGGCGAACGCGACCATCGGCGGGATGACCGGCAACAACTCCGCCGGCACGCGGTCGATCAAGTACGGCATCATGGTCCACAACGTGCTCGAGGTGGAGGCCGTGCTGGCCGACGGCTCGCGCATCGCCTTCGGCGAGGTCCCCGCCGACCTGGACGGCTCGCCGCGGCGGCTGGCGGAGATCGCACGGTCCATGCGCGCGCTCTACGCGAACAACGCCGAAGAGATCGCGCTGCGGATCCCGAAGCTGCTCCGCAAGGTGGGTGGCTACAATCTGGAGACGCTGGGCCAGCCGCGGCAGAACCTCGCCAAGCTGATGGTCGGCTCGGAAGGGACGCTCGGGTTCTTCACCCGCATCAAGCTGAAGCTCCACCGCATCCCGAAGCACAAGGTGGGCGCGATCTGCCACTTCGATCGCTTTCACGACGCCATGGCGGTGACGCGGTTCATCGTCGAGCTGGGGCCCTCGGCGGTGGAGCTGGTCGATCGCACCATGCTGGACCTCGCCCGGCAGCTGCCGGTGTTTCGCGCGACGCTCGAGCGCCACGTGAAGGGGTCTCCCGACGCGCTGCTCCTGGTCGAGTTCGCCGGCGACGAGCAGGCCCCGCTGATCGAGTCGCTCGGCCGCCTGGAGGAGACGCTGGCCGACCACGGCCATCCGGCCTCGGTCGTGCGGACCATCGACCCGCAGCCGCAGGCGGACATGACCGCCGTGCGCAAGGCGGGGCTGAACATCATGATGTCGATGAAGGGCGACGGGAAGCCGGTCTCCTTCATCGAGGACTGCGCGGTCCCGCTGACCGACCTGGCGGAATTCACCGACCGGCTCACCCAGGTTTTCCGCAAGCACGGCACCGAGGGCACCTGGTACGCGCACGCCTCCGTCGGGTGCCTGCACGTGCGGCCCATTCTCAACATGAAGGACGAGTCGGGAGCGCGGAAGATGCGCGCCATCGCCGAGGAAGCCTTCGCCATCGTGAAGGAATACAAGGGCTCGCATTCCGGCGAGCACGGCGACGGGATCAGCCGCTCGGAGTTCCACGAACGGATGTTCGGCGAGCGCCTGGTGAGCGCGTTCGCCGCGGTGAAGGACGCGTTCGATCCGGGCTCGCTGTTCAACCCCGGGAAGATCGTGCGAGCGCCGCGGATGGATGACCGGGCGCTGTTCCGGTACAAACCGGGCTACTCGGCGCTTCCGATCCGCACCGCGCTCGACTGGTCGGACGCGGGCGGTTTCCTGGCCGCCACCGAGATGTGCAACAACAACGGGAACTGCCGCAAGTTCGACGCGGTGATGTGCCCGAGCTACCAGGCGACCGGCGACGAGAAGGACGTCACGCGCGGCCGCGCCAACAGCCTGCGGCTCGCCTTGAGCGGCCAGCTCGGTCCCGAGGCCCTGGCCTCCGACGCGATGAAGGAGACCATGGACCTCTGCGTGGGCTGCAAGGCCTGCCGGAGGGAGTGTCCCACCGGCGTCGACATGGCGCGGATGAAGATCGAGTTCCTCCATCACTGGAACGCGCGGCACGGCATCCCGGTGGCGGAGAGGCTCACCGCCTGGCTGCCTCGCTATGCCCGGATGGCGAGCCGGCTGGCTCCGCTGATCAATCTGCGCAACTCGATCCGGCCGCTCGCATTCCTCGCCGAAAAGCTCACCGGGCTGTCCGCCCGGCGCAAGCTGCCGGCGTGGCGCCGCGACTTCTACCGGCCCGGGCCCGCGAAGAAGGCCGGGAAGGAAGTCCTCCTCTTCGCCGACTGCTTCTCCCGCTACTTCGAGCCTGAGAATGCCCGCGCGGCGAAGAGAGTGTTGGAGGCGGGCGGCTACTCGGTCGTGGAGGACGTCTCGACGCGCCCGCTTTGCTGCGGGCGCACTTTCCTCAGCGCCGGCCTGGTGGATCAGGCCCGAGAAGAGATGTCGCGCCTGGTCGGAGCGCTGGGCGAAAGCGAGGCGCCGATCGTCGGCATCGAACCCTCCTGCCTGCTGACGCTGCGCGACGAGCTCGGCGTCGTGCTGCCCGGCGATCCGGCGAAAGCGGTCGCGAAGCGATCGTTCCTCCTCGAGGAGCTCCTCGCCGGCGCGGCGCGGCGCGGCGAGCTCCGGCTGCCGTTCCGCAAGGACGGCGCGCGGCAGGTCTACTTGCACGGGCATTGCCACCAGAAGGCGATGGGGACCATGCCCGACGTGGTCTCTGCGCTGCAGCTCGTGCCCGGGCTTTCGGTCAAGACGATCGAGTCCAGTTGCTGCGGCATGGCGGGCGCGTTCGGGTACGAGAAGGACCACTACGAGGTCTCCCTGCGCATGGCCGAGCGCAGCCTGCTTCCCGCCGTGCGCGGCGCTCCGGCCGATGCCCTGATCGTCGCCGACGGCACCAGCTGCCGCCACCAGATCGAGGACGGCACGGGGCGGCGCGCGGTGCACGTGGCGCGCATCCTCGAATCGGCATTGGAGCCGCGATGACCCCGGCCGCCGCCCACCAGGAGTGGCCCCCGCTGCCGTTCGAGGATTGGCAGGACACCCTGACCACGCTGCAGCGCTGGACGCAGATGGTGGGAAAGACCCGCCTCGCGCTGGCGCCGATGATGAACCACTGGTGGCAGGTGACCCTGTACCTCACGGCGCGAGGGTTGACGACCTCGCCGATGCCCGACGGGCTCCGGGCGGTGGAGATCGAGCTCGACTTTCTCGATCACGTCCTGCAGGCGCGGACCAGCGACGGAGCGGTCGGGGCCATGCGTCTTACGCCCCGGCCGGTGGCCGATTTCCACCGCGAGTACCTCTCGCTGCTCCAGTCCCTCGACGTGCACGCGAAGATCTGGCCGGTGCCGATGGAGATGCCGGACGCGTTGCCGTTCCCCGAGGACGTGGTGCACGCCTCGTACGATGCGGACGCGGCAGGCCGCTGCTTCCGGGCGCTGGCGCAGGCCGATCGCGTGCTCAAGCAGTTCCGCGGGCGGTTCCTGGGCAAGTGCAGCCCGGTGCATTTCTGGTGGGGTGGGTTCGACCTGTCGTGCACCCGCTTCTCGGGACGGCGCGCTCCGCCCCACCCCGGCGGAATACCCCACCTCCCGGATTGGGTGACCCGCGAGGCGTACTCCCACGAGTGCATCAGCGCCGGGTGGTGGCCGGGAGGTGGGCCGCTGCGCGAGCCTGCCTTCTACGCCTATGCCTACGCCGAGCCGGCCGGGCTGTCCGACGCGGCGATCCGGCCGCGCGAGGCGTACTACCACCGCGAGCTGCGCGAATTCATCCTGCCCTACGAGGCCGTCCGCGAGGTCGCGCGTCCCGACGAGATGCTCCTCGACTTCCTCCAGAGCACGTACGAGGCCGCGGCGGACCGGCTCGGCTGGGATCGGGAGGCGCTCGAGAGACCTCCCGCCGCCGTGGGCCGCGGGCCGTAAATTCGGACGGGTCAGGATCCGCCTGTAACATGCCTCTGCGCGCCCCTGCGCCGGAGGACCAATTTGACCCGCGCCGCGTGGCGGCTCGCCATCGTCCTCTTCGCCGTTGCCTGCGCCCGCGCTGCTGCCGCGTCCCCGGATGCCGAGGCAGACTGGCGCGAGGGCGTCCTGCCCGCGAGCGTCACGCAGGGGGAACCGGCCAGGGGAGGGACCCTGGTGGTGCGCATCGACCAGGAGCCGCCCAGCCTGGACGGGATCACCGACTCCTCGCTGGCCATCGTCTGGATGCTGGAGCGCAAGGTCGTCGAGTCGATGGCGCGGCTGGACGCGAAGCGGCACCCCGACTACCCGCTCGAGCCAGCGCTCGCGACAAGCTGGGAGATCTCCCCGGACCAGCTCAGCTTCACCTTCCATCTGCGCCGCGGGGTCGTCTGGCACGACGGCGCGCCGTTCAGCGGCAAGGACGTGGTCGCCACGGTCAAGAAGATCCTCGACCCCGGCGTCCGTTCGCTCCACCTGCGCAACAACTTCGCCGACCTCGCCGACATCGCCACCGCGCCGGGCGACGACTTCACGGTGATCGCCCGGTACCGCAAGCCCTACTTCCTCGCCTTCCGCACCCTGGCGACGCTTCCCGTCTACCCGGCGCACGTCCTGGCGAAGGCGGGCGACATGCTGCACGCGCCCATCCACCGCGCGCCGGTGGGCACCGGGCCATTCCGATTCGAGGCGTGGAAGAGCGGCGACCGGATCTCCTTCGTGCGCAACGAGCGCTACTGGGGCCGCAAGGCGCACCTCGAGCGCGTCGTGTACCGGGTCGTCGCCGATCCCGCCGTCGGGTTCCAGTTGCTCAAGCAGGAGGAATTCGACCTCTACCTCGGGCTGCAGCCGCAGCAATGGCTGCGCGACCTGGAGGCCGCGGGCCTGAAGGGCAGGGTGCGCCGCATCCGGTTCTTCAACCCGAACTACAACTGGATCGGTTGGAACGAGGAGCGGGCGTTCTTCGCCGACGCGCGCGTTCGCCAGGCGCTCAACCACGCCATCGACACCGAGGCAGTGCGCAAGACGTTCCTCTTCGGCCTCGATCGCCCGACCACCTGCCACTTCTATCTCGAGTCTTCCGCCTGCGACGCATCGCTGGCGCCGCGGAGCTACGACCCGGCGCGCGCGGCGAAGCTTCTCGACGAAGCCGGCTGGCTGGACCACGACGGCGACGGCATCCGCGACAAGGACGGCGTGCCGTTCCGCTTCACCTTCCTGATGAACGCCGACTCGGTCTTCCTAGCGAAGCTCGTGCCCTATCTGCAGCAGGAGCTCGCGAAGATCGGCGTGGCCATGGAGATTCGCAAGGTCGACTGGGGGCTGTTCACCCAGCTCGTCGGCGAGCACCGCTTCGACGCCACCTCGCTGCGCTGGGGCAACAGCGACGTGGCGCAGGACCCGTACGAGATCTGGCATTCCTCGCAGATGAAGGACGGCTCGAACGTGGTCTCCTTCAAGGACCCGCGGGTCGACGCGCTCATCGAAGAGGCCCGGGCGACGCTCGACGACGCCCGCCGCAACGAGCTGTACCGGAAGATGGGACGCCTGCTCTACGACGAGGCCCCCTACGTCTTCCTGTACAACCGGCCGTCGCTCGACGCCGTGCGCGAGCGGGTGCGCGGGCTGCGTCCGTCCGTCGCCTGGTACGACCTGCAAGACGTGTGGCTCAGCCGGAGGTGAAGCGGTTCCTCGCCAGGCGGGTGCTCGCGATGACCGCCACCATCCTGGGAGTCACCCTGGTCGCGTTCGTGGTTGCCCGGGCGGCGCCCGGCGACCCGGTGGCCGTGCAGGGGGATCTCGGCTTGCGCGCGGGCAGCGCGAGCATCCAGCAGCTGCGCGAGTACCGGCGGCTGATGGGCCTCGACGAGCCCATCCTGGCCGGTTACCTGCGCTGGCTCTGGCACCTCCTCCGCGGCGACCTCGGAACCTCGTTCCGCGACGGCCGCCCCGTCCTCTCGCTGCTCGGCGAGGCGCTCCCGGTCACGCTGCTCCTCTCCATCCCGTCTTTGCTGATCGGGTACCTCCTCGCGGTCCCGGTCGGGATCGTCTCCGCGGCGCGGCCGGGCGGGTGGCTGGACCGGTCGCTCGCGACGCTTGCGTTCATCCTCCACTCGCTGCCCCTGCAATGGGTCGCGCTGGTGCTGGTGGTCTGGCCAGGCGGCTTCCCCATCCAAGGCCTCCACTCGGAGGGGACGACCTCGCTGCCCGACCTGCTGGCCCACCTCGTGCTGCCCGTCGTGTGCTTGAGCTACGGTTCGGTCGCCGTCATCTCGCGCTTCCTGCGCAGCTCGATGCTCGAAGAGATGCGGCAGGATTACGTGCGCACCGCTCGTGCCAAGGGGCTCTCCGAGGCGGCCGTGATCCTCCGCCATGCGCTGCCCAACTCGCTCTTGAGCCTCATCACCCTCTTCGGGTTGACCTTCCCCGCGCTTGCGTCCGGGGCCGTCATCGTCGAGCGCATCTTCGGCCTGCCGGGCATGGGAAAGCTCACCTTCGAGGCGGTCCTCGGCCGCGACGTTCCGGTCGTGATGGGCGCCGTGGCGCTGGGCGGCGTAGCCACCGCGCTGGGGACGCTGCTCTCCGACCTGTTGTACGCGGCGGCGGACCCCCGGATCTCGCTCGAGGAAGCGCGAGCGGCGCGGTGACCCGCCGAACCTGGGCGCGCTTCGCGCGCAAGAAGCGGAACCTGCTCGGGCTGGGGCTTGCGGCCGCCCTGGCGCTGCTGGCGATCTTCGCCGACTTCATCGCCAGCAGCCGTCCGATCGCGCTCCGGCTAGGAGGCCGGCTCTATCTCCTCGCCAACGTGATCGACTACCGCGACCTGCGCGCGTTCGAACCCGGCCGCCTGGGCCCGGGCGACTGGGCGGTCTGGCCGCTCTGCCGCCACGGGCCCTACGAGATACCCGCGCTCGCCTCGGTGACGGGCGCGTTCCCGGAGCCGGCCTCCAGGGACCATCCGCTGGGAACCGACAACGCCGGCCGCGACACGCTGGCCCGCCTGGCGCACGGCGCGCGGGTCTCGCTCGCGGTCGGCGTCGCGGCGGCCCTGGTGCAAGTGGTGATCGGACTCTTGCTCGGCGTCGTCGCCGGCTACCTGCGCGGGTGGCCCGACGTCCTCATCTCCCGCGCCGCCGAGGTGCTGCTCAGCTTCCCGCTGCTCCTCCTGCTGCTCGCCGTGCAGGGCGTCCTCGAGCGCACCACGCTGCTCAGCACGATGGCCGTGATCGGCCTCACGCGCTGGGCGGACACCTCGCGCCTGGTGCGCGCCGAGGCGCTGCGGGTCCGCGAGCTTCCCTACGTGGAAGCGAGCAGGGCGCTGGGCAGCTCGGCCCTGCGCACGCTCTTGCGGCACGTGCTCCCCAACTGCCTGTCTCCGGCGCTGGTGGCGGTCACCTTCGGGGTGGCCTCGGCCATCCTGCTGGAGAGCGCCTTGAGCTTCCTCGGGTTCGGCGCGCCGGAGCCCACCGCCTCCTGGGGCCTCCTGATGGCCGACGGATTCCAGGACATCCTCGATCCCGCGGCGCGCCCGCTGGTGCTCGCGCCCGGGCTCCTGCTCTTCGCGGCCGTCACCGCCTTCAACCTGATCGGCGACGGCCTGCGCGAGGCGCTCGACCCCCGCGCTCAGGGTGCGTTGGATCCCTCGGCGTTCATCACTTCCGCCCACAACCGCGTGATGTCGCCGGCCCCCAACCCGGAAGGCGGCGACCCGACGCCGGCCGAGTAGAAGGTCCCCGAGGTGAAGTAGCCCGTGGACAGGGACTTCACCTGCGCGACGCCGACCAGCCCGCAGATGAGGCCCAGCTCGTTCTGATCGAACGCCGCGGCGCCGGGAGTGAGCGTCCACGAGTTGTCCACCGTGCGGACGCTGTAGCCCCCGGCGAGCAGTGTGCCGGAGAAGAACGTCTGCGAGGCCGTGAACGAGGTGAACCCGTACGAGTGCAGCAACATCCCGAGCGGGCAGCCCACCACGTTGAGGGTCAGCGGATAATTCCCTGGTTGCGCCGGAGGCGGAGGAGCGCCGCCCGTCGAGCCCGTCGTCGACGACGCGACGCCGGAGCCGGTCGTTGCCGAGGCGACGCCGGAGCCGGTCGTCGCCGAGGCGACGCCCGAGCCGCCATAACCCCAGATGCCCAGGCCGTTGGTGCTGCTGGCGCTGCCCGTCCCGAGCAGGCCGGCCAGGCTCAGGTTGAGGCCGAGCGATCCGAATCCGCCGCTGTTCCGCGCGAACGACCGCGGCCTCTGGGTGGCCCTGCCGGAGGTGACGCGGTGCACCTCGATCAGGAACAGCTTCTTCGACGAGGTAGGGGCCGGCGAGACGAACCGCGCGATCCCCTTGCTGTCGGTGGTGCCGGTCTGCGAGGCGCTCGCGGCTCCGCGCCAGCGGATCCTGACCTTCACCTCAGGGACGGCCGCGCCCGTCGCATCCGCGATCATCACGGCCGCCGCGGCCCGGCCGTCGGACCGCAAGGCGGCGACCGCGTCGGCGTAGAGCGGATTGGGAGCGGTGAAGCTGCTGGCCTGCGCCAGCGCAGCGCCGGCCTGCAGGCGGCCCGAACCGCTCGCCGGGTCCCAGCCGTTGGGGCTCATGTCGGCGGCGGTGGCCTGCAGGAGCGGGCGCACCGCCGACGGCGACACGCCGGACCCGATCAGCGCGGCCGCGGCCGCGCTGGCGTGCGCCGTGGCGGGCGAGGTGCCGGCGAACAGCCACCAGGAGATCTGCGTCGGCGAGCCCGGCGGGAAGGATTGCGCCAGATCGCCGTCCCAAAGGCCGTCTCCGTTGACGTCCTGCGAGCCCATGCCGCCCGGCGCGACCAGGTCGAGAGCGTCGCCGGTGTTCGAATACGAGGCGACCGCGTATCCGCTGACGGCGTCCAGGCGCGTCGCGCCGACCGAGAGGACGTCGGGGAACGCCGCCGGGTACAGCACGCGGCCGTTTCCGGTGTTGCCGCTGGCGGCGACCACCACCACGCCGGCGGCACGCGCCTCGGCCAGCGCCGAGCGCAGCGCCGCGCCGGGAACGTAGTTGCGAGCGAAATCGAGCGAGAGGTTGATCACGTCGGCGCCGGCCTGCACGGCGTAATGGATCCCCTCCACCAGCCAGAACTCCGTGCCCTGGTTTCCCGCGTCGAGCACCTTCACCGGGAGGATCGTCGCGCCGGCGGCGGCCCCGACGAAGGGGACCTCGGAGGTCGAGAAGCTTCCCCGCCCGGCGATGATGCTCGCCATCGCGGTCCCGTGGCCGTTGTCGTCGTTGGGGTGCGCGTCTTCGTTGACGAAGTCCCAGCCTTGCGCGAACTCCGTAGATGCGAACACCGGCGCGCGCGCGT
>DATFUN010000176.1:0-5651 GCA_035260805.1 Myxococcales bacterium
GGCGAGGCCGCCCTGCCGCAGGTACAGCTCGCTGAAGGTCGGGGCGCGAAACGACAGCCCGGCGCCGGCGCGCAGCTCGATCGGCGCGCTCCACGGCCGGACGGTGGTCGCGATCGCGGGGCTCAGCCCGGCGTCCTTTCCGACCACGTCGACCCGCAGCGCGGGGAAGAGCGAGACGGCGCCGAGGCGCACGTCGTCGGAGAGCGAGGCGGAGAAGACGCCGCGGCGGTGGAAGCCGGTGGCGTCTCCCGTGGCGCGATCCATACCCGCCGTCACCGAGCCGCGCACCCACTGGCGCTCGCCCAGCGGCGCCCCCATCTCGACCTCGCCTCTCGCGGCGGACGCGGACTGGAGCGACCGTGGGCAGTCGGGAGTACCGTCGGCGCAATCGCCGAACGCCGAGACGCCGCGCAGCTCGATGCGATCGACGTCCGCCCAGGCGCGCACCGAGTACGCCGCCGGCCCGGCGGCGCCGCGAAAGCGTGCGCCGAGCAGCCCGCTGTGGTCCACCTCGCGCGATCGCGGAGTCGGGCTCGCCGCCGAGCCCGGCAGGCCGCGCTCACCGATCGAGCCCTGGAAGAGGACGTCCACCCCGCTCTCGCCTGCGATCGGCCAGCCGCCGCGGAGCAAGGCCGAGCCGCGCCACGAATCGGCGTTGGCGCGGGTGAAGTCGTAATACGGAGATCCGGCGATCTCGGGCGTCAGTTGCTGGTCGTAGGGGAAATCGCCGGCGCTCCGGTCCACTTGTAACGCGACGAGCCCGCCGCCTTCGGCGCTCCACGGCACGCTCGCGCTGGTGCTTGCGCCGAAGGTCCCGAACGACCCGGCGGTCAGGCGGGCATCCGCGGCCGCCCTGTCGTTCCGTGGCCGGCGCGGTATCAGCTCCACCACTCCGCCCAGGGCCCCGGCGCCGAACTGGGCGCCGAGCACGCCGCGGCTGATCACCAACCGGTCCAACAGCGAAGCGGGAAGGGTGGCCAGATCGACCGCTCCGCCTCCGGGTCCGTGGAGCGGGATCCCGTCGAGGAGCACCAGGGACTGATCGGCGCTCGCTCCCCGCAAGGAGAGGGTGGTCGCCTGGCCCGGTCCGCCCAGCGCGTGCAGCGACACTCCCGGGGAGGCGCTGAGCATCTCCGCGACCGAGCGCACTTCGCCGGCGAACTGGTCGGCCTGGATCACGGTGGACTGCGCCGCGGGGGCGCGCGCCGACCCCGGTGCTCCGGTCACCACGATCTCGACGGGCTCCGCCTCGGGCCTGGGCTCCTCTCCGCGGGCGCGCAGCGGCACCATGGCGACGACGAGCGCCGTCAGGGCGGGCGGGGCGAAGCGGATGGACCGCCGGAGGGCGGCGAAGGCACGCGGCACGGATCTCCCCTCTTTCTCGCGAAGAGGTGGATTCGCTGCTTTCGCCGCCAGGCAGGTTTCCTGGCTCCCGGGTATGCAACGAGCCCCGGCTCGCTGCGCGCCGTCCCGCCTTCCCCGGGCCCTCTTGGGCCGAGTGGCTACGTGGGACTGGCTCCCCGGCTACAGTGGCGGGACCGCGCCGGTTTTCGACCGGCTTCCCTCAGAGGCCCTTTCGGGCGCCACGGCGGCGGGTGAATCTGTCGGGGCCCTCGTACGCCCGCGCTGCGCGCAGGTCAAGGCCGCGCATGTCGCATCGTGGGACCCCGTCTCGTTCTGGAACGCCGTTGCGCGGCGATGTGCAGAGGGAAAGGTCCTGGCACGGCGCGTGCTCCGGGAAAGCGCGTGCCGCAACGGGGCGGCCGGCGGGAGGAGCACGTGGAAAACCAGGCGGGCGCGATGCCGATGGAACCGGTAGGACCAAGCGCGAGCGGCGCGTGGAAGAAGCCGTGGATCGCCTACAACGTCATCGACAAGCCGGGGCTGCGGAACCGGATCTGGAGCCGCGTGGGCATGGCGTGGCTGAACCGCGACGGGTCGATCAACGTGGTGCTCGATTCGCTGCCGCTGGGCGGGCGCATCCAGCTGCGCGAGGACGACCGCGAGCGCCGGACCGAGCCGCGCGCGCCCGGCCCGCTGGCCGTCGCCGCGCAAGACGCGCAGGAGTAGCGGAGGTGCACCTTGCATTGCTCTTGGGGTTGCTCGCGTCTGCTCCGCAGGCGGCCGCGCAGCCCGGGCCTGCGCTGGAGGTGCGGACGGCGCGGCCGCGCGCGCACTCCGCGAAGGCACGCGTCGAGGGCGTCCTCAACGTGAACCGGGCCAGCGAGGCGGAGCTGCGGCTCCTGCCCGGCATCGGCAGGGGGCGCGCGCATGCCATCTTCGAGCGCCGCAACAAACGTCCCTTTTCCAGCCTGGAGGAGCTGGCCCGCATGAAAGGCATGAAGGGAGTGGTGCAGAAGCTCCGCGCGCACCTGGTGGTGCAGGGCGACACGACCCTGCGCCCTCTGCCGCCCTGATGGCCGCGATGCAGCCACACGGGGTCAAAAAGATTTCGCCGCGGAGCGCGCAGAGAGGCGGAGAAAAAGACTTCTTGTTCCTCCGATCGGGCGAGACACCCGATGCGTCGCCACCCAGACACCTCTGCGTCCTCCGCGCTCTCCGCGGTGAATGCTTTTTGCCTGAGTCCGGCCCGAAGAGCGGCTTGAGTGTCGCCGTCAGTGCACGGGGAGGAGGTGCGGAGCGGGGCCGGAGACGTCGATCTTGCCGAACTGCGCTTCGTACTTCGCGACGTTGTCCTCCAGCGCGAGCAAGAGCCGTTTCATGTGCTTGGGGCTGTTGATCACCCGGGCGCGCACCACCGCCTTGGGCCCCTGGGGCTGCACGTAGATGAAGTCGATCACGAATTCGGTCTCGTTGTGGTTCAGGAGGGCCATGTTGACGTAGGCGCCGTTCGCGATCGCGTCGTCGATCTGGAGCTGGATCTGCACCTGCTGCGGCGTGGGCCCATGCGGATTGTCGGCCATGCCTGCTTCTAGCACGTCCATTTGCGGCCCCGGCGCGGACGTGCTACCGCGCCCTCCCTCATGTCCGGTCCGGCGGCTCCGTTCAGCCTCGGCGAGGGCGACGACGCCTGCCTGTTGCTGCACGGGCTGACGGGCTCGCCCGCGGAAGTTCGTCCGGTCGGGGAGGCGCTGGCGCGGGCGGGGTTCCGCGCGGTGGGGCCGCTCCTTCCCGGCCACGGCACCTCGCCTCGAGATCTGGAGACGGTCACGCGCTCCGACATTCTCGATGCGGCGCAGGATGCGCTCCTGTCGCTGCAGGGCGCGCGCCGCGTGTACCTGTGCGGCCTGTCGATGGGCGCCCTGCTGGCGATCCGGCTGGCCGCGAAGGGGTTCGTGCGGCAAGGCGTGGCTCCCGTTTCCGCGCTGGCTCTGCTCGCCCCGGCCGTCGAGATGGCCGGGCTTACCTGGTTGTTCACGCAGGTGGTCGGCCGGCTGCCGGCGTTCCCCGGCGTCGTCGGGAAGGGAGCGCGCGACATCCAGGCGCTCGCGCGCGTCCCGCCGCCCGATGACCGAGTCTCGCAAGGCGCGCCGGCGCCGTGCCCCGCGGTGCCCGAGGATGGCTCGTACGGCGCGATCCCGTGGCGCTGGGGGCGCGAGCTGCGCCTGTTGTCCGAGGAAACGATGGCGGTGGCGGGACGGGTGCGGGCGCGCGCGCTCGTGTTGCACGGCGGGCTCGATCGGACCGCCTCCGTCCGCGGAGCGCGTCGCCTCGCGCGGGCGCTGACCGGCGGGGCGACCGTCCAGGTCTTTCCGCGCAGCGGGCACGTGCTGCCGCTGGACGTGGACGGGCCGGCCGTGTGCGACGCGGTGGTCTCCTTCTTCCAGGAGGGGTGAGATGCCGAAGTACGTGCTCGCCATCGACCAGGGCACCACCGGGACGACCGCGCTGGTGCTCGACCAGCGGCTCGCGGTCAAGGGCAAGCGGAACGTCGAGTTCCGGCAGATCTTCCCCCGCCCCGGGTGGGTGGAGCACGACTTCGAGGACATCTGGGACTCGACGCTGAAGGCGGTCTCCGGCGCGCTGCGGGAGGCGGCGATCAAGGCGGCGCAGCTCGAGGCCATCGGCATCACCAACCAGCGCGAGACGACGCTCCTGTGGGACCGCCGCACGGGGCGGCCCATCCACAACGCGATCGTCTGGCAGGACCGCCGCACGGCCGACGTCTGCAATTCGCTCCGCGCGGCCGGCAAGGAGCCGTGGGTCCGCGAGAAGACGGGCCTGGTCCTGGACGCGTACTTCAGCGCCACCAAGGCGCGATGGATGCTCGACAACGTGAAGGGCGCGCGGGTGCGCGCGGAGCGCGGCGAGCTGGCGTTCGGCACGGTGGACGCGGCGCTCCTCTGGAAGCTGACCGGCGGCGCGGTGCACGCCACCGACGTGACGAATGCCTCGCGCACCCTGTTGATGGACCTCTCCCGCAGGCAGTGGGACGACGAGCTGTGCCAGCTCTTCGGCGTGCCGCGCGCGGTCCTGCCGGAGATCAGGCCGTCGGCGGGAATCTTCGGCACCGTGAAGGGCGTCCGCGGGCTTCCGGACGGCCTGCCCGTGGCCGGGATCGCCGGCGACCAGCAGGCCGCGCTGGTCGGCCAGGCCTGCTTCGCGGAGGGAGAAGCGAAGTGCACCTACGGCACCGGCGCCTTCCTGCTGATGAACGCCGGCAGCGCGCCGGTCACCTCGCGGCACGGGCTGCTCGGCACCGTCGCCTGGCAGGTCGGAAGCGAGGTGGCGTACGCGCTGGAGGGCAGCGCGTTCATCGCGGGCGCGGTGGTGCAATGGCTGCGGGACGGGCTCGGGCTGTTCCGCAAGTCCAACGACGTGGAGGCGCTGGCGAAGAAGGTCCCCGACTCCGGCGGCGTGGCCTTCGTCCCGGCGCTGGCCGGGCTCGGTGCGCCGCACTGGCGCCAGGACGCGCGCGGCCTGATCAGCGGGATCGATCGCGGCACCACCAAGGCGCACCTGGCGCGCGCCGCGCTGGAGGGGATCGCCTTCGAGATCTACGACCTCGCCCAGGCCATGTCGCAGGACATCGGAAAACCGATGCCCATGTTCCGCGTCGACGGCGGGGCCTCGACGAACGACCTCCTGATGCAGTTCCAGGCCGACCTCCTGCAGACTCCCATCGAGCGCCCGCGCATGGTGGAGACCACCGCCCTGGGCGCCGCGTTCCTCGCGGGTCTGGGCACGGGCGTCTGGCCCGGGATCAAGGAGCTATCCAAGGCCTGGCGCGCGGGAAAGCAGTTCCGGCCCCGCATGAAGCCCCAGGATCGGGACGAGCACCTCGCCCGCTGGCGCAAGGCCGTCGAGCGCGCCTGCCAGTAGTCGCTGCGCCCGGGGCGACACCTCGCCCGCGGATGCGCAAACGCCGGTCGCTGCGTCTTCTCGAATACAGAACCGATCTGGTTCAGCCGGTGTGCAACCACCTGGCTGGTTCAACTGGTTGAACTAGCTGGCTGGTCCGGAACGCTTTAGCGGCGCCCTGGCTCCGCCGGGCGGCAGGTTCCGTCGATGCAGCGTGCCTCGACCCCGGCACAGTTCGGGGCGAATCCGCAATTCATCGGCAGGGTCGGGCAGACGATGCTCGCGTACCGGCTCAGCTCGCTCGCGAAGGCCGCGGCGTTTGCGGCGACCACCGCGCCTCGGCAGTTGTCCTGGCAGGGCAGGCTCGCATCGACCATCGCGCAATCCCC
>DATFUN010000177.1:0-2502 GCA_035260805.1 Myxococcales bacterium
TGCTCGGCTCGGTGACGAGCACCTCGCGCCGAATCGGCTGGTTGGGCGCGCTCACCCCGCTGTCGCGCGCGAACTGCCCCGCTAGCCCGCCAGCCGCGTTGACCACAACGTCGCCGCTCACCGTCCGGCCGTCAGCGAGCACGACTCCGCTCGCCCGTCCGGCCGTCGTCTCCACCGCCACCGCCCGCTGGCCGATCTCGAAGCGCACGCCAGAATCGCGGGCGTGCAGCAGGTAGGCGTGGAGCGCGGCGTCGTGATGGACGATCGCCGCGGCGCCGATCACCCCGCCGGCCGGCGGCTCGCCGCCGCGCAGCACGGGGACGGCCTTGAGCACCCGGGCCGCGTCGACCGTGCGGGCGCGGGCGCCGCAGGACTCCCACATAGGCCCCATCGTCGAGACGGTGTCGAGCTCGGCTTGCTCGTACATGACCCAGACGTACCTGGTCTGGAACAGCAGCGGGTTGTGCCCGCCGGTGAGCCTGGCGACGGTCTTCCACTTGTCGGACGCCCGGCAGGAGTACTCCGTCAGGTCCTCGGTGAGCTGCATTCGCCTGATCCGGCCCACGTTCCTGGTGGTGTTGCCGGCCCCAGGGTAACGGGACTCGACGACGGTCGCCTCCCAGCCGAGCTTGCGCAGCTCGACGGCCAGCGCGATCCCGGCGATCCCGGCGCCGACGATGACGCTACGCACCGGCGGCCAGCTCCGCGAGGCTGACCGGCCTGGCCAGCGGCCTGGCGCGGATGGGCGAGGAGTCGCAGCCCAGCTCGCGCAGCGCGGTCAGCACCGTGGCCGAGCACAGCTTTCCCTGGCAGGGCCCGGTCATGGCGCCGGTGCGGCGCTTGACCAGCTCCGGGTCCGAGAAACCCTGCGCGACGCAGTTCCTGAGGTCACCGACGCGGACGTCCTCGCACAGGCAGGCGAACGCGCTGTCGGCGGCCGGCACGTCGGGCACACCGGAGGTCCTGGCCGCCGCCGAGCCCACGACTCGCATCCAGTCCGGGGTCGAGGTGAGCGCCAGGATCGGCAGGCCGTCGGTGCTCAGCTCGGCGGTCGCGCCGCCCTGGAGCGCGAGCTCGATCGCCGGCTGCCGGACCGCGATGATGAAGAGCTCGCAGCTGAGCTGGCCCGCCATCGTGACGACGCCCCTGACGCGGCCCCGGCCGGTGATCGCCTCAGGCGCCCGCTCGTCCATCCAGACGACGGACAGCTCGTAGCGCTCCGCGCAGGCCTGCGCGCGGACTCGCTGATCCGGCGGCGCCCACATCGCGACGGGCGTGCCGGCGCGAAGCGCTCCGGCCGCCCCGAATGCCTCGAGCGCTCCGAGGCCCAGCACTCCCGGCAGGTCGTTGCCCGCGATCGGCGGCAGCCGCTCGTAGCTGCCGGTCGAGATGATGATCTGCTCGAAGCGGACCGCGGTCAGCCCCTGCTCGCTGACGACGCCCAGCGTCCGGTCCGGGTAGAGCCCTGCTGCCAGGCTTCCCCGGGCCAGGTCCGCCAGGAAGCCGCCGGGCGGGCAGTCGGCCGAGCCGACCACGGCCAGGTCGACGTGGATCTCCGAGTAGGGCAGCTCGTGCCGCGCCGCGGTCTCCCGCGCCGTCTGCGCGGGCGTAGTCACGGCCAGGCGCGGCGTGGCGGGAAGCGACGGGTCCGCGGACAACGGCGGCGCGGCGGACAGATAACGCAGTACGTGCAGCGACATCCCGCGCAGCGGGGCCAGCCGCAGCATCCGGCTCTCATAGAACCACGGCGGGAACCGCTCGGCGAGCGCTCCGAGCGGCCGGAGCGGATCGCGCCGCAGGCTCGGTTTGCGCGCGCCGGGACTGACTTGGCAGGCAAGCTCGCGCCGCGGTGACGTCGGCAGCTCACACTGGAAGCAGTAACCGCGCCCGCACAGCGGTCCCCGGGGACGGTGAAACCGGAAGCTCGCGCTCACCGCGGGATCGCCGCGGCGAATCGCCTCGCTTGCCGCGCTCGGTGCACCGTGGGATGAAGCAGAACTACCAGGACTAGCAGGATTCAAAGGGATCAAACCCCTTAGATATTTGTGATAACATCCTACCATGAACTCCCCGGACCGGGTACTGCCCCTCAGCGAGGTAGCAAGGCGCGTTGTCGTGGACTGCCTTGGCCTCAGGGAGCACGAGAACTTCCTGCTCGTCACCGACGACGCCGTCGCCCGCGAGATCGCCGACGCGATCATCGACGTCGCGCGGGACCTCGGCGCCGACCCTGTGCACGCCCGGATCGCGACGCGCCGGACCAGTGGCGAGGAACCCCCTCCCACTGTGGCCGGGGCGATGATCGCGGCCGACGTGTGCCTGTGCGTGGCGTCCCGGTCGATCTACCACACTCGCGCCACCGGCGAGGCGAAGGCGGCGGGCACGCGCGGGCTCTTCAACGGCCCGTCCAGGCTGGACACGTGGACACATGGTGCGATGACCGCCGACTTCCCGGCGCTCCGCGAGGTCGCCGTCCGCCTGGCCGCCCGGCTGCGCGGAGCC
>DATFUN010000178.1:0-10610 GCA_035260805.1 Myxococcales bacterium
AACGCCCGCCGCTGCGCGAGGCGCTCTCGCCGAAGTTCGACTTCCTCGCCGGCCACCTCGAGAAGCGGCAGTTCCTGATGGGCGACCGCTTCACCGTCGCCGACGCCTACCTGTTCACGGTGCTCAATTGGACCAACTTCGTGGGCATCGACCTGGGCCGCTGGCCAGCGCTCAAGTCGTACATGCAGCGCATCTCCGCCCGACCCGCCGTCCGCGCGGCGCTGGAAGCCGAAGGCCTGCTGCGCGGCTGACGCGCCTCGTCTGGTACTGTGCCGCGCCGTGGGGCGCGGCACGGCCATCCTGCTCGTCGCCTGCGGCGGTGCCGCGGGCGCGGTGGCGCGACTCCTGGTCGGCGACTCGTTCGCGCGGCGGTTCGGCACCGGCTGGCCGTACGGGACGCTGTTCATCAACGTCACCGGCTGCTTCGCCATCGCCCTGTTCCTGTCCGCCGCCACGGCGCGCGGCGCGATGGCCCAGGGCTGGCGCTTCCTCTTTGCGGTCGGGTTCGTGGGGGCGTACACGACCTTCTCCACGTACGGCTTCGAGATCCACCGGCTACTGCAGCTCGGGCAGGCGGCCGGCGCCGTCGCCTACCTCGCCGCCTCGAACGTCCTCGGCCTCTGCGCGGTGGTCGCGGGCGACTGGCTGGGGAGGAGGATCTGAGAGCGCGATCCCAGGCGCCGGACGGCGTCTGAGCGCGACCAGGTCCTGCGCGATCCTTTGCTGCGCGCGCCACTGTCCGTGCAGCGCGCCCCGCGACTCGAGGCGCTGGAGCGCCGCCCGCTCGGCGTCGTCGATCGGCTCCGGTACGGCGCCCGCGAGCGGCGTTCCCGGCAGCGGCATGAAGGCATGGCTGTGGATCCGCGCGCCCAGGTCGACGAGCTCCTGGGCGAAGGCGATGGAGAGCGCGCGATCCTCGGACGTTTCGCCCGGCAATCCGAGCAGGAAGTCGACGTCGGGGACGAAGCCCGCCTCGAGGCACGCGCGCGCCGCCCGGCGGACGTCCTCGACCGTGTGGCCCCGGTGGGTGGCGCGGAGCACCCGGTCCGAGCCGCTCTGCCCGCCGATGACCAGCTGGTCGTTGTCCACGTACTTCTTGAGCACGCGCAGGGCGGCCGGCGTGACGTGCTCGGGCCTGCACTCCGAAGGAAAGGTGCCGAAGTAGATCTTCCCCTCGGGCAGCTCCTCCCGCACGGCGGCCAGGAGCTCCTCCACCGCGTCCAGGTCAGCCGAAGCATTCGTCGATCCGTAGGAGAGACAGGTCGGCGTGAGGAAGCGGGCATACCGGACGGTGCCGCTCTCGCGCATGCGGGCCACCTGGGCGCGGACGTTCCCGACGCTGCGGTGGCGGAATCTCGCCTTGAACATGAACGGGGTCTGGCAGAAGGAGCAGGCGTAGATGCAGCCGCGGGTGATCTCCAGCGCGTTCCACTTGCGGGCGCGGGCGTTGAAGGCGGGGAAGTCGTCGAGCGCGCGCCGCTCGCCCGGGCCGTTCGAGACCAGGCGGTCCTGCCGCAGGAACGCGATGCCCGGCAGGTCGCGCGGGTCGCCAGAGGCGATCAGCGTCGAGGCGAGCGCGACGGCGGTCGCCTCGCCTTCGCCGAGCGCCACCAGGTCGAATCCGGCGCGCAAGGTCGCGAGCGGCTCGGCGGTCGCGTGCACGCCTCCAGCCACATGGAGCCCGGGGGCCCGCGCGCGCACCCAGGAAAGGTCGCGGGCGCTTTCGAGGAAGTCCGGCGAGTAGAAGGACCAGGCGGCGACGGGCACCGCTCCGGCCCCGGCGGCGGCGGTGAGCCCAGCGGCGAGCGCGGCGCGGTCCCTGGCGAACCGCACCTCGACACCGTCGGTGAGAGGATCGGTCTGCAGGGCCGCGGTAACCACGTTGAGCGCGGCGAGCCCGCTGCGGGTGTGGTGCGCGACGATCACCGGACGGGCCATGAGCATGGATGCTAGACCGCGTGCGGCACTGCGCGATACAGGCGCGTGCGTGGACACTGCCCGGCAGGCCGGCATGCTGGGAAACCGGCTGCGGAAGAACTTCCGAAGGCTCCATCGATCGTTCGAGCGCGAAGGCGTGGGCGCGTTCCGCGTCTACGACTGGGACGTCCCGGAGATCCGCGCGACGGTCGATTGGTACGAAGGCAACCTGGTGGTGGCGGAGTACGAGCGGGAACAGACGCGCGAGATCCCCGGATGGCTGGAGGCGATGGGCGCGGCGGCCGCGGAGGCGCTGGAGGTTCCCGCGGAGCGCGTCCGCCTCAAGCGCCGGCGCACCAGGCCCGCCAAAGGTCCGCGCTACGGCCGGCTGGGGCGTACCGGGCAGCGCATCGCGGTACGCGAACGCGGCTTGCGCTTCTGGGTGAACCTCGACGACTACATCGACACCGGCTTGTTCCCCGACCACCGCGAGACCCGCGCGCGCATCCGCTCCGAGGCGCAGGGGAGCGAGTTCCTCAACCTGTTCGGGTACACCGGCGCCTTCACCTGCGCCGCCGGGGCTGGCGGCGCGCGGCGGACGGTGACCGTGGATGCCTCCGAGGCGTACCTCGCCTGGGCCGGCGACAACCTCGAGCTGAACGGTCTCGCCGGCGCCGCGCACGAGCTGGTGCGCAAGGACGCGCGCGATTTCCTCGCGAGCGCCGGCCGCCGGTTCACGCTTTGCGTGCTCGATCCGCCCTCGTTCTCCACCCGGGCTGGCGCAAGGCCTTTCGACGTGCAGCGGGATCACCGCGAGCTGATCGAGAGCGCCCTTGCGACGCTGCTGCCCGGCGGAGTGCTCTACTTCGCAACCAACCACCAGCGCTTCGAGCCGCGCCTTTCGGGTCTCGGAGCGGAGGAGGTCACGCGCGAGACGGCCCCGCCCGACTACCGGCGAACGCCGCACCGCTCCTTCCGGATCGTCAACGCGTGACCTGCCGCCTCTGCTCCTCGGCGAGAGCGACGGAAAGCCAGTAACGCGCCGCCGCCAGATCGCCGTTCCGGACCGCGGACCGGGCGCTCTGCACCGCGCTCTGCGCCGGAGCGGGCAACGAGCTGGAGACCGACTCCAGCGTGTCGAGGGCCCGCGAGTCGCCCGCGGCGAGCTGCTGCTGCGCGCGCGCCAGCGCCGAGGTCGCCTCCTGCTCGCGGGCGCGCGCCTGCTGCGCGGCCAGCTCGTCCTGCTGCCGCCGCCCCTGCTCCTGCGCGAGCTGCTCGCGGAGGGAGGCGACCTGCTGCTTGAGCCGGTCGATCTCCTGGGCCTGCCCATCGGACCGCGTGCGGGCCAGCTCCTGCTCGAGGCTGGCAACGCGCTCGCGCAGTCGCCGCACCTCGTCTCCGGACGTGCCACCGTCGGGCTCGGCGGCCCGGCCGGCCGACCCGGCGTCAGGGGCCCCGCCGGCAACAGTCCCAGCGTCGGCGTCGGCCCGCAGCCGGCCCGGCGCATCCCCGACGTAGACGGGCCCGGGCCCTCCTTCGGGCCGCGCCGGGGACCGCAGGGGGGCGTCCTGCGCGGGTGCATGCGCGACTCCGGAACCGCCCGCGTCCGCCGAGGCAGCGGGAGTGAGGGCGGCCGCCGCGTCAGGCCCGTCGCGCCGATCGGGAATGCCTGCGTCCGCCTCTGGAGCTCCGCCGGCGCCAGCCGACCCCGACCCTCCGTCACCCTGGAGCTGGAAGATGGCGACTGCCGCGCTCAACCCCGCGAGGCCGGCGACCAGTCCCTTGACCATGTGCGTACAGTGCCACCGCCGACGTCGATCCGCAGCAGCAGCGGGCGCTCGGGCGAGAGCCTCGTCATCAAGCGGGCGGCGGCACCGGAAGGGCTGGTTCGCTGTGGGCCCGCAGCCAGGCGATCACCCGCGGGTAGATCTCCTCGGGGGCGTTCCGCCCGAAGATCAGGTCCGAGTGGCCGTAGTCGGTGGAGAGGCCTGCCTGCCGGCCCGCGACCCAGAGCTCCTTCTCGCCCGCCCACAGCTCGTACCCGCCCCGCACGGCTGCCGGCGGCGCGAGGAGATCGAGCGATCCGGCGACGAACAGCGCGGGTTGCCGCCCGCCTTCGAGCCCCGCGCGGTAATCGGTGAGGCCGTCCAGCGACGCGAAGCGGTCGCGCCGCATCCAATCGAGGAATTGCCGGAAGACCTGCGGCGGGACGTCCTCGACCACGTTGGCCAGCACCTGTCGGAAGACGCGCGCATCGATGTTGCGCGAATTCCAGGCGAACTGCGCCAGGCCGGGATGGAACCAGCCGGCCACGGGCGTGGCGGCGCGGGCCAGGAACCGATGTCCACGGCCCGTCGCAAGGAATGCGTACGGCAGCAGCTTGCGCAGGGCGTCCTGGGCGTGGAAGTGCGTCGGCGGAGCGAGGGCAACTACCCCTGCGATGCGCGCCGGGTACATGCCCGCGGCGACCAGGCCCAGCAGCGCGCCCTGGCTGTGGCCCACCCACAGCACCCGATCCGCGCGCGAGGCTGCGTGCGCTTCCGCAAGCGCCGCCGGGACGTCCTGCGACAGGTAGGTATCGAAGCTCCACGCGCGAGGCGATCCTCGCCGCGAGTCGCCGTGCCCGCGCAGATCCAGGGCGAAACAGTCGAATCCGGCGTTGGCGAGCGCCAGCGCCAGCGAGTACCGCGGGACACCGAAGTCCAGGCTGGCGCGATTGGCGGAGAGTCCGTGGCAGAGCAGCACCGGCGGCCAGCGCGGCTGCCCGCGGGGCACGCGGCGCGCCACGGCCACGCGCCAGCCGTCCTGCGTACGCGCGAACCGCAGCTCGTCCTGGCTCGGGCGCACCCGGTACACCCAGCCCCAGAAGAGCGTGTGGAGCAGCGCGAGCGCCGCGAGCACCGCAAAGGCCGCGAGGAGGACGAGCCATGGGCTACGCAAGGCGCGCGGAGTCTACCTGCGCGCGCCGAGCCGTGCCCGTCCGCAGGTCATTCGGCTGCGGGCTCGCGCGCGAGCAGGTGGTGCGATCCGGCTCCGGCTCGCCGCGTGCCGCGCACCGATCCGCTTCCTAGGTTGGCGCGAGACGGGAGAACGACAATGGCGACCAAGGCGGTGGCGACCAGGGACCACGACGAGATCCGACGCTGGGTGGAAGAGCACGGAGGCATTCCCACCAAGGTGAAGGGGACCGAGGGCTTGTTGCGGATCGACTTCGTCAAGGGACCCAAGAGCGGCGGGCGCGAGCCGTCGTTGGAGGAGATCTCCTGGGACGACTGGTTCCGCATCTTCGACCAGCAGAACCTCGTGTTCATGCACGGGACCGGCGACAGCAAGTTCTTCAAGCTCGTCTACCCGGACACGCTGCAGGAGAAGCAGCGCCGGAAGAGCCCGGAGCGCGGACGCGCCGGCGCGGGGCGCCGCGCGAGCTCGTCCCGGAGCGGATCGACGGCCAGGAGCGCGGGAGGATCGGGCCGTCGAAGCTCGAGCGCTTCCGGCCGGAGGAGCGCCGGCGCATCGAGCTCGGGCCGGCGCAGCAGCTCGGGCGGACGGGCCCAGGCCTCCACCGGATCTGGCGGGCGCCGCGCAGCCAGCTCGCGGGGAAACGGCAGCTCCCGCGCGAACGGCAGCTCGCGATCCGCAGCGAGCGGCGGGCGCCGGTCCGGCGGCTCGCGGTCGATGCAGGCGCCGTCGAGCGCACGGACGTCGCGCTCCTCGCGGGGCGCGGGGCGCTCGTCGGCCAGGCAGTCCGGGCGCGCATCGCGCGCGGACATGGGCAACGGCGCCGACGCGTCACGCTAGCGACGACCTGGCGGCGCTCCCCCTTGCCATGACGGGATGCGCCCTCGAAGAGGTCCTGCGCGGAGGGTCGCTGCCGGGTGGCTCGGCGGTGCTCGCCGCGCACCCGGACGACGAGGTGATCGGCGCCGCGGTGCTGCTCGCCCGGTCGCCGGGGTGCCGGGTCATCCACCTCACGGACGGAGCGCCGCGCGACGCGCGGCTGTGGCCGCGCGGATTCTCCGGGCGCTCGGAGTACGCGCTCCTCCGCCGCGCGGAGGCAGGGGCCGCGCTCGCGCTGGTCGGGATCGAGCCCGACCGGATCCACCGGGTGGGCGCCGTCGACCAGGAAGCTTGCCGGGAGCTTGCGAGCCTCGCGCGCGCGGTGGCCGCGCTGGTAGCGCGGCTGCGCCCGCCGGTGCTCGTCATCCATGCCTACGAAGGGGGGCACCCGGACCACGACGCAGCTTCGTTCGCGGGCCGCGCGGCGGCTGATCTCCTGGCGCGCGGCGGCCTCCACGCCCTGCACCTCGTCGAGATGACCTCCTACCACGCGTCGGAGGGCGGCTTTTCGGCTGGGTCCTTCCTGCCCGATCCGCAGCCGCAGCTCGAGATCGTCCCGTCCCGGGCGGAGCTCGAGCTCAAGCGCCGCATGCTCGCCCTGCACGAGAGCCAGTCGGCGACGCTCGCCGCCTTTCCGCCCGGAGCGGAGCGGTTCCGGCTCGCGCCGCCCGCCGACTTCTCGCGCCCTCCCCACCCGGGAAAGGCGCACTTCGAGCAGATGGGATGGATGGGCGGAGAGGAGCTGCGCTCGCTCGCCGCCGCCGCGCTCGAGGAGCTGGCGCTTCCCTCCGTCCTCGTCCAGCCCGGTCCACCCCTACCCCCTCCGGCGGCGGCCGGGCGCCGCTGACCCGGGGTACCGCGCGGCTCGGTTTCGGGCGGCCGGGCGAATCAGCAGCGTAGGCGCCGCGATGGCGATCACCGTCCTGAACGTGGCGTACCCGCTCGCGCCGGTCGGTCCCGACGCAGTGGGCGGCGCCGAGCAGGTGCTCGCCGCCATCGACCGTGCGCTGGTGACATCCGGGCACCGGTCGCTGGTGATCGCCCAGCAAGGATCGCGCTGCGCCGGGACCCTGCTGCCCATCCCTGCGCACGAAGGCCCCATCGACGAGCTGGCGTTGGCCCGTGCGCATGCGGCCACCCGCCAGACGATCGCGGACGTGCTCCGCAGCGTGCATGTCGACGTGGTCCACCTGCACGGCGTGGATTTCGACCGCTACGCTCCGCTCTCCGGCGTTCCGCTGCTGGCCACGTTGCATCTCCCCCCGGAGTGGTACCCGGCGGAGGCGTTCGCGCTGCCCGGAATCCACCTGGTCTGCGTCTCCGCTTCGCAGCGACGCCGCTGCCCGCCCGGCGCGCCGCTCCTGCCCGAGGTGGAGAACGGTGTCGACCTGGCGCGCTTTGCGCCGGCGCGGACCCGCCGCGGATTCGCGCTCGCGCTGGGACGGATCTGCCCGGAGAAAGGCTTCCACTTCGCGCTGCGGGCGGCGCGGAGCGCCGGCCTGCCGCTCCTGCTGGCCGGCCGCGTCTTCGACTACGAGGTGCATCGCCGCTACTTCGCGCAGCAGATCGCGCCCTTGCTCGACGCGCGGCGCCGCTTCGTCGGGCCGGTTGCGGCGGGCCGCAAGCGCCGGCTGCTCGGGGCAGCGCGCTGCGTGGTGATCCCCAGCCTGGTCCCCGAGACCAGCTCGCTGGTCGCGATGGAAGCGCTCGCCTCCGGCGCGCCGGTCCTGGCCTATCCCGCCGGGGCGCTGGAGGAGATCGTCGAGCACGGCCGCACCGGCTTCATCGCTCGCCACGTGGACGAGCTGGGCGAGGCGATGCTCCGGGCGTCCGAGCTGCGCCCGGAGGACTGCCGCGCCGCCGCGGAATGCCGCTTCTCCGACCGGCGCATGACGGACCGGTACCTTGCCCTCTATGCGGACCTCTTGCCGCGGCGCCGGCGTGAGCCTCCCCTGCAAATCGAAGAGCGCCGCGGCCCCGAAGCGCTGCAACGGCTCGAGCCGGAATGGCTGGACCTGTGGGAGCGCTGCCCGGAGGCGACGCCGTTCCAGCACCCCGCCTGGCTGCTCCCCTGGTGCGCCCATCTCGCCCACGCGCAGCCGGTCGCGATCTCGCTGCGGCGCGGCGGACGGCTGGTCGGACTGGCCCTGGTGGACGTGCGCCGCGAGCGCACCGGCGAGGTCCTGCGGCTGATCGGCGAGGGCGTGAGCGATCACCTCGACGTGTTGCTCGACCCCTCCGAGCGAGGAGGGACGGTAGAGGCGCTCGCCGCTGCGCTGCGCTCCCGGTGCGACCGGGCGGATCTGGATCAGCTCCGGCCGTCGTCGCCACTGTTGCGCTGGGCCGGCGCAGCCCCCCGCGTTTGCGAGGTCGCGCCTGCGCTGCACATCTCGCCGGCGCTGGACGGGGTGCCTTCGGGCCGGCTGCGCGAGCTGCGCTACCTGCAGCGGCGCGCCGCGCGGGACGCGGCCGCGCGCGTCGAGACCGCCGCCGCCCCGGACCTCGACGGCCGGCTCGACTCGCTCTTCGCGCTGCACGCTGCCCGCTGGCGCGCGCGAGGGCAGGACGGCGTGCTGGCCATGCCCGAGGTGCAGCGGTTCCACCGCGACGCCGCGCATCGGCTGCTCGCCGCCGGCCTCTTGCGCCTCTACGCGCTCGAGCTCGAGGGCCGGACCGCGGCGGTGTTCCACGGATTCGCGGCGCACGGCCGGACGCACTACTACCTCTCCGGGTTCGATCCGGTCTTCGAGCGGTTCTCGCCAGGCACGCTGGTGGTGGGACACGCGATCGAGGAGGCCGCCCGCGAAGGCGCGCGCGAGTTCGACTTCCTCCGCGGCCGGGAGGCCTACAAGTACCGCTGGGGCGCCCGCGACCGGCCTTGCTACGCGCTCCGGCTGCGATCCGATGCGGCGGCGCGGCCGGCGGGAGCTGGCACATGAGCCGGCTGGGAGTGCGCTGGACCATCGGCGACGTGAGCGGCGACGGCTTTCGCGCCCTCCGGCTCTCCATCGCCGCCGCGCGCCGCGCCTTCGGACCGCAAACCGAGCTCGCCGTCTGCGTCAACACCGTCCCGGTCGAAGAGGCGCGGGAGCGCGTCGGAAAGCTGCCCTGCGAAGTCTCCTGGCGCGCCGCAGAGCGGGAGGACGTCCCGGAGTTCCTGCGAAGGCGCCTGGACGGCGGGATGGCCGAGGGCGTCGGGTGGAAATTCGCGCCGCTGCGGATCTTCCCCGCGTTGCACGAGCTTTCGCTGGACAACGACTGCATCGTCTGGGAGGCGCCGCGCGCGGTCCGCGAATGGCTGGCCGATCCGCGCCCGACCTTCGTCGCCGCCGCCGACGTGCGCACCTGCTTCGGGCAGTTCGTCTCCTGGTGCGGGCCAGAGCCGCTCAACTCCGGCATCCGCGGCCTGCCCCCCGCCTTCGACCTGGGCAGGGCGCTCGAGCAGCTCCTCGAAGAGCACCCCGTGACGCTGCGCTCGGAGCTCGACGAGCAGGGCATGCAGATGGCGGTCCTGCGCCGGAGCGGGCCCGTGCGGGTGGTCGGCGTGGACGAGGTCTCCATCTGCTCGCCGTTCCCGCCGCACCTGCCGGGCCTCGGCCGGTGCGGCGCGCACTTCGTCGGGCTCAATGCGCGCGAGCTACCCTGGAAGCTGGACGGACGCCCCGCCTCCGAGCTGACCTCGGCACATTTCGCCCGGCACCTCCCTGCCGTCCGGGAGCGCGCCGGGCTGTGGGATGCGCCTCAGTGGACCGAGGGAGGGGCCGCAGCCGGCTGACCGCCAGCAGAGCGCGGAAGCCGCACGTCGACCGCCTTCGCCGCGGAGAACCGCTGTGCGATGTCTTCCCAGTTCCACAGGTTCCAGATCGCTCCGAAGTAGCGGCTCTTGTCGGTCTGGTACTGCAGGTAGTAGGCGTGCTCCCAGGCGTCGAGCACCATGATCGGGAAGCTCGCCTGCGTGACTTCCGATTGGTGATCGTGGATCTGGGTGGTCCCCAGCCGCTGGATCACCGGGTCCCAGACCAGCGCCGCCCACCCCGAGCCCATGATGGTGGCCGCGGTCTGGACCATCTGCTGCTTGAAGCTGTCGAAGTCGCCGAAGTCGCGCTGGATGGCTTGAGCCAGCTCGCCCTCCGGCTCGCCGCCCGCCTGCGGAGCGAGGTTCTGCCAGAACAGGCTGTGCAGGACGTGACCGGACACGTTGAAGGCGAGCTTGTGCTCCAGCGCGGCGATGCTCTCGAAGTCGCGCTTGCGCCGGACCTCGATCAACTTGTCGATGCACTGGTTTGCGTTGTCCACGTAGCCGCGGTGGTGCTTGTCGTGGTGGAGCTGCATGATCTTGGCGGAGAGGTGCGGCTCCAGGGCGCCGTAATCGTAGGGAAGGTCGGGGAGGACGTAGCGGGACACTTGGTGCGCTCCTTTGTTGAAGGCACCCACCAAGATCGGCATCGCGCCCCGGCCGTGCAGCGAAGGGCGGACAGGCGAGCGGATGGAGCTGGTGGTGTTCGTCGGGTTGCAGGGCTCGGGGAAGAGCGGCTACTTCGCGAGCCGCTACGCGGGCACCCACGTCCACGTCAGCAAGGACCTCTTCCCCCGGCACGCGCGCAAGAAGTCCGACCGCCAGCTGCGACAGATCGAGCAGGCGCTCGCCACGGCTCGATCGGTGGTGGTCGACAACACCAACCCGCGCCGCGCGGACCGCGCCGTGCTCATCGAGGCCGGAAGGCGGGCGGGCGCGCGGATCGTCGCGGTGCACTTCCTCGTCTCGGTGGCCGAGGCGCTGCGACGCAACGCCGGGCGCGAAGGGCGCGCGCGGGTGCCGGACGTGGCCATCTACACCACCGCTCGCCGCCTCGAGC
>DATFUN010000179.1:0-8255 GCA_035260805.1 Myxococcales bacterium
CCGCGACGAAGCAGGTCGAGATGTGCACCAGCGTCGCGCCGATGCGCTTGCACAGCTCGGCTGCGTTGCGCGCGCCTTCGGTGTTCACCGAGATGGCGAGCTCGAGCGAGGGGTTGAAGGTGACCAGGCCCGCGCAGTTCACCACGCAGGCGACCTTGCCGGTGAGGACGCGCACCTGCTCCTCGGAGAGGCCCAGGAGCGGCTCGGCGACGTCCCCCGCGATCGGCGAGCACTTCTCGCGCAGGAACCGGTCCAGATCCGGACCGTGCTTTTCTTGCAGGGGACGGAAGGGCGGCGCGGAGATGACCTTGCCGAAGAACCGGTCCTCCGCGCTGCCGCCGGCGCGCGGCCGGATCAGCACGTGGACGCGCCCGATCTGCGGGTACCTGTCCAGCAAGAGGACCAGGGCAACCTTCCCGAGGAACCCGGTCACGCCGGTGAGCAGGATCTCGCGGCCGTCGAAGGCCTGCGACAGATCGATCGGCTCCGGGGACTCCGGCGCGACGGGCTGCAGCTCCAGCGGCGCCGCTGGCCCCAAGTGCGGCACCCGCTCGGTCACGGCTCTTCCTTGGCCGCCACGCCGGGTTTGTGCGGCGCGCCGCCCTGCGGCCGCGGCTCCGCCTCGCCGAGCAGGCGGGTCGCTTCCTCGGCAGAGACCGCCACCTCGGTCATCACCAGCGGAGGGTGATGCATCAGGGTGATCTCCGCGGTGCGGCCCTGGCGGCCGCGCGCCATGTCGACCGCTTCCGCCAGGGTGTCCGCCCGCTCCC
The DNA here is from genome assembly GCA_035260805.1 of Myxococcales bacterium. Lineage (GTDB taxonomy): Bacteria > Myxococcota > Myxococcia > Myxococcales > 40CM-4-68-19 > VBKO01. The sequence continues at coordinate 771 of DATFUN010000179.1, forward strand.
AGCCCATCAGGCGCGGGACGTGCTGGTTCTCGGCCCCCACGGCGATGATCTGCCCCAGGTGCTGCCGACCGTTTTCGCCCCAGTACCACATGTAGAAGGGGTGGGCGCCGTGGTACGCGTTGCCCTTCCGGTAGAGGTGCACGTAGCTGGGGTTCTGCGCGAACTCGCGCTCGTACTTGCGATGCAGCTCCATCGCGTCGGTCGTCTCCGGCAACAGCCGGTGGAAGAACTCGATGTAGCTGGGGTGCTGCACCGGGTCGAACTCGTCCATGCAGGGATGGGTGAGGATCAGCGTCCCGCCTTTCTTCACCAGCGGGATGCCGCGGTTCATGTTGAAGAAGTACCCGCAGGCCATCACCTGCACGAGCAGCGGGTTCAGGATCGAGCTCACGTTGTACGGCGAGATGTAGGGGATGCCGCAGATGAGGATGTCGGATTGCCCCTTCACCTTGACGAAGCACTGCCGCCGGCAGGCTTCGAGGATCTTCTCGTGCGCGAGCTCGGTGCGGCCGGCGGCGACGGCGATCAGGCCGTAGGCGGCGGGGACGCGGTGGAAGATCTGCTGCCGCAGCGCGCGGGGCGTCTTGCCCAGCGTCCAGCGCAGGCCCGCGAGCGCGGTACGATCCAGGTCGGTGAAGTCCTCCTCGCGCTTGCCGAGGAAGGCGAGGGGGCCGTCGTACATCCGGTTGTTCAGGCAGGTCTCGATGTGGAAGACGTCGACCTGCTGGTCGATCACCCGGCCGATCCGATCGACCGATCCGTGCAGCGCGGAGTGCTTGGGCTCCATGTACGACTTGCTGCCGCGGATGGCGTGCGGCGTGTGGTGCGCGCGCAGCCCCAGGTAATCGGTGAGCCCGGTGCCGACCGACTTGTGGCCACCGTCCATGGGGACGAAGTTCACGTTGCAGTAGATGACCAGGTCGGCCTCGACCGCGCGCCGCGAGATGCGTACCTTCTCGTGCGCTTCCGTCTCGCCCAGCTCGACGATCCCACCCGGTTCCTCGGCATCGTGGTTCGTGTATCGGTCCGGGTAGTAGGCGTTGAAGATCCTGGAACCGACCATCCGCTCCATCTCGCGCGGCGTCAGGCGGCGGTGGAGCGCGTTGGCGATCAGGAGGTGGACGTCGTCCACGCCGCTGTCGGCGAGGAGGTTGAGCACGATCTCGAGCATGATCTGCCGGACGTCGGGCGTGCGCATCGGCGGCAGCGGCAGCGAGATGTCGTCGAGCGCGATCAGCACCTTCATGCCAGGCCGCAGCTGCGCATGCAGCGGGTCGCATCCCTCGGGGTGGTTGATGGCCCAGCGGATGGCGGCGCGCCAGTTCGCCAGCGGCTCGATGGGCGGGTTGGGGAACACCACCCGGGTCCCGATGGGGACCTCTTCGAGCAGCAGCTCGGTGTCGGAAAAGAGCAGCCGCGGCGGAGATTTCCGATCCTGGATGACGACCTGCGCGTCTTCGTCGTAGCTCTGGCGTAGGCGGTCCAGCGAGCGCATCGAAGGGCCTCCGGGCGTGCGGTTCTACCCGAGATCGGCCTTCCTGCGCACCTTCGCGCCGCCGATCCCGGTAAGGAGCGCCTGGAGGAGGCCATTCGCCATCTCCTCGGGCGGCGGGAGCTGCAGATCGGGCAGCGCGCCCTGCGCCAGCCGCCGCCCGACCACCGGGATGAAGGCCAGCGCCACGGTCGCTACCAGGAGGAACAGCGGATTCACGTCGTCGCGCAGGGCGCCCGACTGGATTCCCTCCATCACGGCCCCGGCGATCAGCGGGACGTGCGCTCCCTCGGCGGTGAAGCGGGCGAACACCTTCTTCAGGCGTCCGGAGGAGACCAGCGCTTCGCGCAGGACGATGCGGACGACGGTGAACTCCTCGTCGCTCATCGCGGCGATGCGGGTATACAGCCGCCGCAGGCGCTCCTCGACGGTGGCCCCGGGATCGAGCGCCTCGCGGATGTCGCCGGAGAGCGCGCCGTACACTTCCTCGATCACCGCGAGCAGCAGGTCGTCCTTGGTGGGGAAGTAGTAGTGGACCATGCCCACGCTGGTGCGGGCGGCGCGGGCGATCTCCCGCAGCGAAGCGCCGTCGACGCCGTGCTTCAAGAAGCGGTCGCGCGCGGCGTGCACGATGCGCGGCGCGATGTTCGAACGGGGCCGTGCCATCAGGCGAGCTTCTTGCGGAAGCGCAGCGAGGTGAGGACGAGCAGGGCGGCCAGGATCCCTGCCATCCAGAGGGCCTCCGGGAGCAGATCGACGAACCCGCTCCCTTTCAGGGCGACGCCGCGCACGATGCGCAGGAAGTGAGTGAGCGGCAAGGCTTGCGAGAGCCACTGCATCGGCGCGGGCATCGCGTCCCAGGGGAACATGAACCCCGAGAGCAGGATGTTGGGCAAGAGGAAGAAGAACGACATCTGCATCGCCTGCTGCTGCGTCTGCGCGAGCGTGGAGAAGAGCAAGCCCAGCGCGAGGTTCCCGGCGATGAAGACCAGCGCGAACGAGTAGAGCAGCCCGACCGACCCGACGATGGGCACGCCGAACAGCAGGCGGCCGAGGACCAGGATCGAGGTCATCTGCGTGAGGCCCATCGCGACATAGGGGACGATCTTGCCGAGGATCAGCTCGCCCCTGCGCAGCGGTGAGACGATCAGCTGCTCGAGCGTTCCCCGCTCGCGCTCGCGGGCGATGGCCATGGCGGTGATCATCACCATGGTCATGGTGAGGATCACGCCCGTGAGGCCCGGCACGATGTAGATCGCGCTGCGCAGGTCCGGGTTGTACCAGGTGGTGGTGGCGAGCTCGATGCGCGGCGCTCCCTCGCCGCGCCGGACCTGGAGCGCCAGCGAGCGCGCCTGCGCGAGGCCTGTGGCCGTGTTGGTGGCGCTCGCCACGGTCTGCGGGTCGGAGCCGTCGACCACGAGCTGCAGGGGAGCGGGGCGGCCGCGCAAGATGTCGGCGGACCAGCGCGGCGGGAAGACCAGCGCCACGCGCGCCGCGCCGGAGCGCAGGGCGCGCTCGATCTCGTCGTAGCCGCGCACCTCGCCCTTGAGGTCGTAGAACCCGGTCGCCTGGAGGCTGCGGGCGAAGTCGCGCGAGCGCGCCGACCCGTCCTGATCGTAGACCACCGTCGGGACGTGTCGCACGTCGGTGTCGATGGCGTACCCGAAGAGGGTGAGCTGGATGACCGGCAGCGCAACCATCATCGCGAGGGTCAGCCGGTCGCGGCCCAGCTGGAGCAGCTCCTTGACCGCCACCGCCCACAGCCGGGAGAGGGAGGCGCCGGCGCTCATGCAGCCCTCCCTCGTTGCGCCTCGCGGCGCACCATGGATACGAACGCATCCTCCACCGTCGCCCGCGCGGGCCGCGACTGCGAGACGCGCGCGCCCAGCCGGCCGGCGACCTGCGCGGCCAGCTCCTCCGGATCGGCGCCGCCCAGCGTGGCGAGGCGCAGCACGTGCCCGTAGTGGGCGACCTCGTCTACCTCGGGCAGCGCGCGGAGGGACCGGGCCACCTCGGCGGCGCCGTCCACGATCAGCTCCGCGCAGCGAAGCCCGCGGCGGGCGACGATCTCGTCCGGCGTGCCCACGTCGAGCACGGTGCCGCGGAAGATGAACGCCAGGCGGTGGCAGCGCTCCGCCTCGTCCATGTAGTGGGTGGTGACCAGCACGGTGGTCCCGCCGCGCGAGAGGTCGTGGATCCGCTCCCAGAACTCGCGGCGGCTGACCGGATCCACGCCGGCGGTCGGCTCGTCGAGGAACAGGAGCGGAGGGGCGTGGATGGTGGCGCAGGCGAGCGCCACTCGCTGCTTCCAGCCGCCGGACAGCGTGCCGGCGATCTGATCGCGGCGCTCAGCCAGCCCGGCCGCGCCCAGCACCTCCTCGACGCGCGCCGTGCGCACGCGAGCCGGGACCCCGTACAGTCCGGCGTAGAAACGCAGGTTCTCGCGCACCGAGAGGTCTTCGTACAGGCTGAAGCGCTGGGTCATGTAGCCGATGCGCTCCTTGATGCGCTCCGCCTCGGTGGCCACGTCGTAGCCGACCACGGTGCCGCGGCCGCCGCTGGGATCGAGGATGCCGCACAGCATGCGGATGGTGGTGGACTTCCCGGCTCCGTTGGGTCCCAGCACCCCGAAGATCTCGCCGCGGTCCACTCGCAGCGAGACGTCCTTCACGGCGACGAAGTCGCCGAATCGCCGGGAGAGGTGCTCCGTCGCGATGATCGGGTCCGCCCCCTTGGGCTCCGGCTCGGCCCTCATCGCCGGGCCTCGCTGGCCTCGGGGGCTCGCTCGATCGTCGCGAACGCCGGGGCGCCGGCATGCAGCTCCTCGCGCGGGTCCTCCACGTCGATGCGGACGCGGACCACCAGTCCGGCGCGCTCGCGCGGGCTGAACAGATAGCGCGGGGTGAACTCGGTCGTGCGTGCCACGTCGGACACGGCCCCGCGGAAGGTCGCGGGCGACGCGTCGACCCGTACGGTCGCCGCGCAACCGACCCGCACGCCGGCGAGGTCCTGCTGGGCGACGAAGACGTCCAGGTAGGGCCTCCGCGTCTCGCCCAGGATCGCCGCGGGGGTCCCTGCGGCCAGCACCTCGCCCGGCTCCGCGGTGGTGTCGAGCACCACGCCGGAGACCGGCGCCCGCAGGACCGTGCGCGTGAGCCGCGCCTCTTCGGCGGCGAGCGCGGCACGGGCGGAATCCGCTCTCGCCTTCGCCTGCCGCAGCTCCGAGGCGCGGGCGCCGTTCTTCTGTGCGAGCAGGCGCTGCTCGAGCGACTCGCGGTCCGAGCGGGCCCGGGCGGCCTGCGCTTCCGCGTCGTCCAGCTGGGCCTGCGGAACCACTCCTGTCTGGCGCAAGCGGCGGGCGCGCTGCAGCTGCTCGTTCGCCGTGCTCTCGGCCGCCTTCGCTCCGCGGAGCTGCGCCTCGGTGGCGCGCACGTCCTCCTCCCGCGTGCCGGCGCGAAGCAGCTCGAGCTGCGCCTGCGCGGCCTCGGCATCCTGCGCGCGCGCGTCGCGCACCGGACGCTGCAGGGTATCGTCCAGCGCGGCCAGGAGCTGGCCTGCCTCGACGCGCTGCCCCCGCTGGACGTGCAGCCGCGCCAGCCGGCCCTGCAGGTCGAACCCCAGCTGCATCTCGTGCAGCTCGACGACGCCCTGCAGCTCCGCAGGGGCGGTCCCGCGGCCGCTGCACGCCGCCAGCATTGCCGCTCCGGCCAGCCAGGAGTTATTTACCATACGACCAAGAATAAATGAACGGCAGGCGAGTGTCAATCCGGCGCGGGGGCCGGCGGTCGCGCACCGGTGTAGATGAGCCCCGGGAGGGCGGCGGAGGCCGGCGTCGCCGGTCAGCTCATCGCGCCAGCTTGGCTTCCGGCGCCAACCGGCTTCCGGTCACCAGGGTGCTCGTCTGCACCCAGGTCACGCGCGCCTCGCGCCGCAGGAATACCCACAGCGCCCACACGGCCGCCACGTTCAGCGCCACGAAGGTATGCGCGAGCGCGGCGAGCCGGCCGCCCCGCTTTCCGGCCAGATAGCCCGAGCCGGCGATCGCGTAGAAGCCGATCTGCCCGGCGAAGAGCGCGGTGCCGAGCGCTCCCGGCGCGCAGCAGGCCGATGCGACCGCGGCGAGGAGCGCCCACGGGCAGAGGAGCCTCGCCGCCTTGTGCCAGAAGAACCGGCTGAAGGCTGGGTGCGCCGGCGTGAGCAGCGACGGCATCAAAGCCATCAATTGGTAGTTGCCGGCCAGGGTGCGCACCTTCCGGGTGAACTCGCGCCCCACGTCGAGCTCGCGGTCGAAGGCGATCGCGTCCTCGGCGTACGCCACCCGCCGCCCGGCGGCCGCGACGCTCATCGGCACGTACACATCGTCGAGGATGATCTCCGGCGGCAGGTTTTTCGGGAAGAGCGTGCGGCGGATGGCGTAGATGGCGCCGGTCACGCCGGTGACGTTTCCGCTGCGCCCCTCGGACATCCGGATCGCCGTCTCGTATCGCCAGTAGAAGCCAGGCCCCTGCGCTCCATCCAGCCGCAGCTGCCCGCTGACCGCTCCGACCGTCTCGTCCCGGAACCGCCGCGCCAGCGCGCGCGCGGCGCCCCGCTCGAATACCTGGCGCGCGTCGCACATGAGCAGCAGGTCGCCGGTGGCGGCGCCGACCGCCCGCACCAGGGCGGACGGCTTGCCCATCTGGGTCGGGTTGGAGGCGATGCGGACCCGGTCGGGCGCCAGGGCGCGCGCGCGCGCCGGCGCTCCGTCCGTCGATCCGTCGTCGGCGATGACGATGTCCAGCGGGGCCGGGTAGTCGAGGTCGAGCAGGTTCTGTACCTTGCGGACGAGCGCGTCACCCTCGTCGTGCGCGGCGACCACGCAGGTCATGGTGGGAAACGTCTCCGTCGGCGGCGGTTGCGCCTCGCGGAGCGGCCGCAGCCGGGCCCACAGCCAGAGCGCGAGCGGATAGCCAGCGTAAGTGGCGAGCACGAACGCGAGCGCGGCGGCGGAGACGAGGAACGCCGGGTGGAATGGGTTCGGTACGAGCGCCTGCAGCGCGGACCCCTGATCCATGCTTCATCTCCGGCCGATGGCCCCGAGCAGGCGGTGGGTCAGCGCGTGGTAGCGCTCGTCGCCGACGGCGCGCTTGACCAGCGCCCGGCAACCCATGTCCAGCTCGTTCGCCAGGTGAATGAACGGCTCGCCGCGGCACAGGCGCCCGAACCGGTCCAGGCTCATCCCCCGGCGGACCACCGTGCGGCGCAGCGACGCGCCCCGCCCCGGCGCCTTGTTCAGGCCCGGGCGGGAGGACCAGAGCGTGGTGAAGCCATGCGCCCGTGCGGCGGCCTCCACCGCGGGAGACGTGCGCCCGCCAGGAAAGGAGAGATGCGTCGGCGCGCGGCCCACGACGTCGCTCAGGACCTTGCGCGCGGTGGACAGCTCGTCGTCGAGCTCGGACGGCGAGAGCAGGTTGAGGAACCGGTGCGTGTGGCCGTGAGCGCCGATCAGCCAGCCGGACGCGGCCAGGGCGCGCAGGCCGGAGGCGTCGAGGTATCCCCTCCGCCCGATCCAGGCGGTGGTCATGAAGAGCGCGGCCTTCATGCCGCGCGCGGCGAGCCGGGGAAGGACGGCCTCGACCACGGTCTCGTCGCCGTCGTCGAAGGTGAGCACCACGCCGGAGCCGGTGAGCGGGTGGTCGGGGTCGAGCACCGTGCCGAGGCGCTCGAGCAACTCGATCTGGGCGGCGAGCTCGCTCTCGCGGACCCGGTAGCGGAGCGTGTCGCTGCCGTCGACGGGAGTGTCGCCGACGCCGTGATACATCAGCGCCACAACGCCTTGCCCCGCCATCCACGCCCCCTCGCCAGGCGATCTACGTACCGGCTGCCCCAGCGGCAAGTCACCGGGTGGACAGACGAGCGGAATGTCTCCGCCCGCGTGGCGGGTCGCCGCGGGCTACCGCAGATCGAGGATCGGCCACTCGTAGGCGCGGGCGTGCGCGCGCAGGCGGGCGTCC
>DATFUN010000180.1:0-9549 GCA_035260805.1 Myxococcales bacterium
CCACCTTGTGCTTCACCAATTCTCCGATGAGCTGCTGGATCTGCAGCGATCCCACCTCCATGCGCGACAGCTCCACGTAGGCCAGCCGCGGCGTCGGGCACTCGTCCGGCTTCTTTCCGGAGAAGAACTCGGTGTCCACGACGAGGCCGTGCTCCAGGTCGTCGATGCCCAGCGCGGCGGCCTCGCGGTACCCGATCGAGCACAGGTGCCCGGTCACCTTGAGCCCGCGCGCGTGCGCCGCCTGGATGGCCGCGCCCAGCTCGGCCCGGGTGAGGAAGTTGTACGCCTTGAACGAGGTGGCGCCCTGCCCCGCCCAGAACTCGACCGTCCGGCGGGCGTCGTCCGGATCCTGGATCTCGTGCATCTGCGGGGTGAAGGTGCCCGGACCTTCCAGGTACGGACCGGTGACGAACACACGGGGGCCCGGTTGCTTGCCCGCATCGATCTCCTTCTTCACCTCGAGATCGGTGTACGGCTCGATGCTGCCCGTGGTCCGGATGGTGGTCACGCCGGCCGCCAGGTAGAGGCGCGGGAAGCTGCGCGGCATGGCGTGGAAGATGCCGCCGCCCGCCGGGTAGAAGAGATGGTCGTGCATCCCCACCAGGCCCGGGAGCACCGTGCCGCCCTCGCGCTGCAGCACGAGAGCGCCCTGGGGGACGGGCGTGCTCGCGGACGGCCCGACCGCGGCGATCTTCCCTCCCGCGATGACCACCGTCTGATCCTCGCGAGACGGCGCGCCAGTCCCGTCGATGACGCGGACGCGAGTGATGGCCACCGCCGGCTTGTCGATCTTCACGAATGCCTGCACCGCCGGCGAGAGCGCCGCGGCGACCAGGAGCGCGCTGAGCATCCGCGCCTTGTGCCATTGCCGCCCGAAGCCGTCCAGCCTGGGCGTATGCTCCCCGCCCGGAGGCCGATATGCCCGTGCGCGTCGAGAAGCAGGGACCCGTCACCACCGTCATCCTCGACCGGCCCGAGGTGCGCAACGCGGTCGATCGGATCGCGGCGCAGGCCCTGGCGGACGCCTTCCGCGCGTTCGACGCGGACGCAGAGGCCCGCGTCGCCGTACTCTGGGGCGCCGGAGGCACCTTCTGCGCGGGCGCGGATCTCAAGGCCATCGCCGCGGGCGAGCCGAACCGCGTCGCTCCGGACGGCGACGGCCCGATGGGTCCCACCCGGATGGCACTGGACAAGCCGGTCGTCGCCGCCGTCGCCGGCCACGCCGTCGCGGGCGGCTTGGAGCTGGCGCTCTGGTGCGACCTGCGCGTCGTCGAGGAGGACGCGGTGCTGGGCGTGTTCTGCCGGCGCTGGGGCGTGCCGCTGATCGACGGCGGCACGGTGCGCCTCCCGCGGCTGATCGGGCTCTCCCGCGCGCTGGACCTCATCCTCACCGGGCGGCCGGTCGGGGCCGCCGAGGCGCTCCAGATGGGGCTGGCCAACCGGGTGGTGCCGCCCGGCGCCTCGCGCTCCGCTGCCGAGGAGCTGGCCCGCCAGCTCGCCGATCTTCCTCAGGCGTGCCTGCGCGGCGACCGGCGCTCCGCGCTCGAGCAGCACGCGCTGGATCTCCCTGCCGCCATGCAGAACGAGCTGCGCCACGGAGTACACGCGCTGTCCCTGGAAGGATTCGGCGGAGCGCAGCGCTTCGCCGCCGGCGCCGGCCGCCACGGCGAGCCCGCCACCGTGCCCGACCGGTGAGCCCGAGCGCATTCCATGATGTCCGCGCGGTGAAAGAGCAGAGCGCCGCCGACTACGGCGGCGACTACCGCCACTCACCTCGGAAGAGCGGCTCCAGCGGGTGCTGGTCGCGCTCCAGCTTCAGGTCACGGAAGATGGCCGCCTGGGTCTCGCGTTCCTCGAGCGGGCGCAAGTCGACGCCCAGTTCCCGTTCCGGATCGTCCGTCGCGCCGATCATGATCAGCTCGGTGCCTTCGCGGTCGAGGAGCTCCGGATCCACTTCGGCGAACCTGCGCCCGCCGAACTTCTGCTTCAGTCGCTTCGGCAGCTCGGCCCGCTCCTCCGGAGGCAGCCCCACGCCCGGCGGAGAGGGCGCGTCCGGATTCTTCGCCGCCACGATGTAGCTCGCCTTCTTCTGGATGCGCAGCTCCCGCTGCACTTCGCCCGGGCGCTTGGGAAACTCCAGCTCGTAGGCCAGGTGGGTGTGGTCCCCGTGCCGCGCGAGCACGTACACTCCTTCGCCGGCCGGCCTGGCCTCGGGACGGACGCGCTCGCCGCGCGTCTTCGCCTCGTAGAGCTGCCTGTCCAGCGCGTCCTCCACCTCCTCGGGCGAGCGGCCCACCGTGTCCAAAAACGCCCATTCGCGCTCGTGGCTCCCCACTTCGGGGAGCCGCTTGCGCGGGATCACGATCAGCCGCCAGACGCGTTTTCCTTGCGGGTGGAGCACCATGTACGACCGCTGGACGTCGCGCAGACTGGACGCCCGCTCCTGCCCGACGCGCGGGCGGTAAAAGAAGTAGATGTGCCCCGACTCGAGCAACTCAGCCATGGCAGGGCAACGCTAATCACGCCGGTCCGCGCCGTCGTCCGGCGGGGCACATGCACGGCCAGCTACGGCGGCAGCACCGTCTCGCCGTACGAAAGGTACCGATCGACGTGCTGCGCGGCGTGGCGGCCCTCGCGGATCGCCCACACCACCAGCGACTGCCCGCGCGCCATGTCGCCGGCGGCGAAGACCCCCGGGACGCTGCTCATCTTCGTCTGGTCGGTCCAGACGTTGCCGCGCTCGTCGAGCTTGACCCCGAGCTGCTGCAAGAGCGGCTTTTCGGGTCCGAGGAAACCCATGGCGAGGAGCACCAGGTCCGCGGGAATGACCTTGTCGGTCCCCGGGATCTCCCGCGGGCCGAATCGCCCGTCCGGACCCTTCACCCACTCCACCTGGACGTACGACAGCTCGTGGACGTTGCGGTGCTCGTCGCCCAGGAATCGCTTGGTCATCACCGAATACACGCGCGGGTCCCTGCCCCAGAGCGCCTTGGCCTCCTCCTGCCCGTAGTCCAGCCGGTACGTCTTCGGCCATTGCGGCCACGGGTTGTCGGCCGCCCGGACGTCCGGCGGCTGCGGGAGGATCTCCAGCTGCGTCAGGCTGCGGCAGCCGTGGCGGATCGCCGTCCCGACGCAGTCGGTGCCGGTATCGCCGCCGCCGATGACCACCACGTGCTTGTCCTTGGCGGAGATGTGCTTGCCGTCCTGCAGCCGCGAATCGAGCAGCGACTTGGTGTTGGCGGTGAGGAAGTCCATCGCCGGAAGGATGCCGGCCAGGCTACGCCCCTCGACCGGCAGCTCGCGCGCATGCGTGGCGCCCCCGCAAAGGACGACCGCCTCGTACTCGCGCAGGAGCTGGTCGGCCGGCAGATCCTTGCCGACCTCCACGCGGGTGACGAACCGGACGCCCTCCTCCGCCATGAGCTGCACGCGCCGGTCGACCAGCTTCTTGTCCAGCTTCATGTTGGGGATGCCGTACATCAGCAGGCCCCCGATGCGGTCGGCGCGCTCGAGCACGGTCACCTCGTGCCCGGCGCGGTTGAGCTGTGCGGCGGCAGCGAGGCCCGCGGGGCCGGAGCCGACCACCGCCACCCGCTTGCCGGTGCGGATTGGCGGCGGGTCTGCTTTCACCCATCCCTCCGCGAAGGCGCGGTCGGCGATGGCCTCCTCGATCATCTTGATGTTCACCGCCGGCAGGTCGATGGCGACGGTGCAGCTTCCCTCGCACGGGGCCGGGCAGACGCGCCCGGTGAACTCGGGAAAGTTGTTCGTCTTGACCAGGCGAATCCAGGCTTCCTTCCACTGCCCGCGCCAGACCAGGTCGTTCCACTCCGGGATGAAGTTGTTGACCGGGCATCCGGAGGCCGTGCCGCCCATCAGCTTGCCGGTGTGGCAGAAGGGCACGCCGCAGTCCATGCAGCGCCCGCCCTGCTCGCGGAGCGTCTGCTCGGAGCAGGGCGTGTGCATCTCCTCCCAGTCCCGGATGCGCTCGAGCGGCGGACGATCGTGGATGGGCTCGCGGGCGTAGTCGAGGAATCCGGTCGGCTTTCCCATCAGTTCCCGCTCACCCGCGCTTCGTCGTGCGCGTTCTCCTCGAACGCCGCCATCTCCGCCTCGTCCGGCGAGAGGCCCTTGGCCCGCATCCTGGCCTGCGCGTCGAGCATGCGCCGGTAGTCGTTGGGCATCACGCGCAGGAGCCGCGCCGCCGTCTCGATCCACCGCTCGAGCAGGCGCCGGGCCAGCGCGCTGCCGGTCAGCTGCGCGTGACGCTCGATCATCCGCTTCACCGACGCCAGCTCTTCCTGCTGCGGAGCACCCAGCGCGATCATCTGCTTGTTGCAGCGGCTGGCGAAGGCGCCATCGCCGTCGAGCACGTACGCCACCCCGCCGGACATGCCGGCGGCGAAGTTGCGACCGGTGGGCCCCAGCACGACCACCCTCCCGCCGGTCATGTACTCGCAGCCGTGATCGCCTACTCCCTCCACCACCGCGTCGACCCCCGAGTTGCGCACGCAGAAGCGCTCGCCGGCGATGCCGCGGATGAACGCCTCGCCCGAGGTCGCCCCGTAGAAGGCGACGTTCCCGACCACGACGTTCTCTTCGGCGACGAACCCGGCTTCCTTCGGCGGGAAGACCACGATGCGCCCGCCGCTCAACCCCTTGCCGATGTAGTCGTTGGCGTCGCCCTCCAGCACCAGCGTCATCCCCCGCGGGATGAACGCGCCGAACGACTGCCCGGCCGATCCCTTGAAATGGAAGTGGATGGTGTCGTCCGGCAGTCCCTGCGGTCCGTACCGCCGGGTCAGCTCGCTCCCGGTCATGGTGCCCACCACGCGGTTGGTGTTGCGGATGGGCAGCGTCGCGCGCACGGTCTTCCTCTCCTCCAGCGCGGGCCGGGCGAGCTCCAGCAGGGTGGTGCCGTCGAGCGACTTCTCGAGCCCGTGGTCCTGCGGGATCTGGCAAGTGCGGCCGTACTGCTTGGGAACCGTCGGCTTGAAGAGGATGCGGCTGAAGTCGACGTTGCGCGCCTTCCAGTGATCGACCGCGCGGCGCATCTCGATGCGCTCGGAGCGCCCCACCATCTCGTCGAAGGTGCGGAAGCCCAGCTCGGCCATGTACTCGCGCACTTCCTGCGCGATGAAGCGCATGAAGTTCACCACGTTCTCGGGCTTCCCGGCGAACTTGGCCCGCAGCCGCGGGTCCTGGGTGGCGATCCCCACCGGGCAGGTATTGAGATGGCAGGCGCGCATCATGATGCAGCCCAGCGCCACCAGCGGCGCGGTGGCGAAACCGAACTCCTCGGCGCCGAGCAGCGCGCCGATCACCACGTCGCGGCCGGTCTTGAGCTGGCCGTCCACCTCCACCGTGATGCGGCTGCGCAGGTCGTTCAAGACCAGGACCTGGTGCGTCTCCGCCAGGCCCAACTCCCAGGGGATTCCCGCGTGCTTGATGGAGGTGAGCGGCGAGGCGCCGGTGCCGCCGTCGTGTCCCGAGATGAGCACCACGTCCGCGTGCGCCTTGGCGACGCCCGCTGCGATGGTGCCGACGCCCAGCTCGGAGACCAGCTTCACGCTGATGCGCGCATCCTTGTTGGCGTTCTTGAGATCGTGGATCAGCTCCTTCAGGTCCTCGATCGAGTAGATGTCGTGGTGCGGCGGGGGCGAGATGAGCCCCACCCCCGGGGTCGCGTGCCGCACCTTGGCGATCCACGGGTAGACTTTGTTGCCCGGAAGCTGGCCGCCCTCTCCCGGCTTCGCGCCCTGGGCAATCTTGATCTGCAGCTCCCGCGCGTTGACCAGGTAGTAGCTGGTGACGCCGAAGCGCCCGCTCGCCACCTGCTTGATGCCGGAGTTCTTCGAGTCTCCGTTGGGCTCCTTGACGTAGCGCGCCGGGTCCTCGCCGCCCTCGCCGGTATTGGACTTGCCGCCGATGCGGTTCATGGCCACGGCGAGCGTCTCGTGGGCTTCCTTCGAGATGGACCCGTAGCTCATCGCTCCGGTCTTGAACCGGCGCATGATCGATTCGACCGGCTCGACCTCGTCGAGGCGCACCGGCTTGGCGGCGGCCCTGAAGTCCATCAGGCCGCGCAGCGTGCAGAGCTGCTTCGACTGATCGTCGATCAGCGCCGTGTACTCCTGGAAGATCTTGTAATCCCCCGTCCGGCAGGCGTGCTGGAGCTTGTGGATCGTCTCCGGATTGGTGAGATGGAACTCGCCGCCGGCGCGGTACTGGTACTCGCCGCCCGCCGGAAGGCTGGTGTGCACGATGGGCCGCTTGGGCGGGAAGCCCCGCTCGTGCCGCATGCGCGCTTCCTTGGCGACGACCTCGATGCCGACGCCGCCGACCCGCGAGGCCGTCCAGGTGAAGTACTCGTCGACGAAGTCCTGCGAGAGGCCGATGGCCTCGAACACCTGCGCGCCGTGGTAGCTCTGGATGGTGCTGATCCCCATCTTGGAGATCACCTTCACTAGCCCCTTCACGATGGCCTTCAGGTACTTCTTCTCCGCCGCGGCGACGTCGCCGGTCATCAGGCCTTGCCTGACCTGGTCGTGCACCGCCTCGAACGCCAGGTACGGGTTGACCGCGCTCGCTCCGTAGCCCATCAGCAGCGCGAAGTGGTGCACCTCGCGGGGCTCTCCGCTCTCCACGATCAAGCTGCACCGGGTGCGAGTGCCTTCGCGGATGAGGTGGTGGTGGACCGCGGCCACGGCCAGCAGCGAGGGAATGGGCGCCGAGTCGGCGTCGTGGCCGCGATCGGACAGGACGAGCAGGTTGAACCCCTCGGCGATGCACTCCGAGGCCTTCCAGCGCAGGTCCTCCAGGGCCCGGCGCAGCGCGGCGCCGTCTCCCTTGGGGTCGAAGAGCGTGGGGAGCTTGACCGCCTTGAGCCCGTTGGTGCCAGGCCCGCCGTCGAGGGCGCGGATCCGGGCCAGCTCGTCGTTGGTCAGGATGGGCGCCGGCAACGCCAGCTGGCGGCAGCACTCCGGGCCCGGCTCCAGCACGTTGCCCTCCGGCCCGATGGAGGTCTCCGACGCCATGATGATCTCCTCGCGGATGGCGTCGACAGGAGGGTTGGTGACCTGCGCGAAGAGCTGCTGGAAGTAGTTGAAGAGGAGCTGCGGGCGCTCGGAGAGCACGGCGAGCGGGGTGTCGGTCCCCATCGAGCCCACCGCTTCGTTGGCGGTGCCCGCCATCGGCGACATCAGCAGCTTGACGTCCTCGGAGGTGTAGCCGAAGACTTCCTGGCGGCGGAGCAACACCTCGTGGTCCGGGTGGATGGCGCGCACCGGCGCGGGGAGGTCCTCGATCCGGAGCATCGAGCTGCGCAGCCATTCGCCGTAGGGAGCCTGCCGGGCGATGCGCTCCTTGATCTCCTCGTCGGCGACGATGCGCTGCTCCGCGGTGTCCACCAGGAACAGCCGGCCCGGCTGCAGCCGGCCCTTCTTCAGCACCTTCTCGGGCGGGATGTCGAGCACGCCCACCTCGGACGCCATCACCACCAGGTCGTCCTTGGTGACGTAGTAGCGCGAGGGGCGCAGGCCGTTGCGGTCGAGCACGGCGCCGACGCGCACGCCGTCGGTGAAGGCGATCGAGGCCGGTCCGTCCCACGGTTCCATCAGGCAGGAATGGAACTCGTAGAAGGCCCTCCGCTCCGCGCTCATCGTCTCGTCGCGCGACCACGGCTCGGGGACCATCATCATGATCGCGTGCGGTAGCTCGCGCCCCGCGAGCGTGAGCAGCTCGAGCACGTTGTCGAACATCGCCGAGTCGGAGCCCTCGGTGTCGATGACGGTGAGGATCTTCAGCAGATCCTTGCCGAACAGCTTGGAGCGCATCATCGACTGGCGGGCGTGCATCCAGTTGATGTTGCCCCGCAGCGTGTTGATCTCGCCGTTGTGCGAGATGTAGCGGTAGGGGTGCGCCCGCCCCCAGGAGGGGAAGGTGTTGGTCGAGAAGCGCGAGTGCACCATCCCGATGGCGGACAGGACCGCCGGATCCTGCAGGTCCAGGTAGAAGCGCTGCAGCTGGCTGGCGTTCAGCATCCCCTTGTAGACGACCGTCTTGTGGCTCAGGCTGGGGACGTAGAAGTGGCTCCGCCCGGGGATGGCGGAGCGGGAGACCTTCTTCTCCACCAGCCGGCGGATCACGTAGAGCTTGCGCTCGAAGGCCCCATCGCCGGCAACGTCCGGGCCGCACCCGACGAAGATCTGGCGGATGACCGGCTGGCTCGCCTTGGCCGTGGGCCCGAGCGCGGAGTTGTCGGTGGGCACATCGCGCCAGCCGATCAGCTCTTGCCCCTCGGCGCGGACCGTTTCCTGGAACAGGCGGTCGATCGCCTCGCGCCCGTGTTCGCTCGGCGGCAGGAAGACCATGCCGACGCCGTAGTGCCCGCGCGGCGGCAATGCGAGACCGAGCTTTTCGCACTCCTTCGCGAGGAACGCGTGGGGCGTCTGCAGGAGGATGCCCGCGCCGTCGCCGGTGTCCTTCTCGGCCCCGGTCGCGCCGCGGTGCTCCAGGTTGAGGAGCACCTCGAGGGCCTTGACGATGATGTCGTGGGACGGGCGCCCCTTGATGTCGGCGACGAATCCGAAACCGCAGGAATCGTGCTCCAGCGCCGGGTCGTACAGACCTTGCCTGGGCGGGTACCCTGTTTCTGCCATCGTCATCTTCCTTCGCTCCGGGGCGGCCGCGCGAATCCAGTGCAATCCGCAAGAGTGAACGGCCGGGGCATCGGAATGCAAGCCTTTCTGCCGCGCTGCGACGAAACCGACGAAACTGTGGGGTTTGCCTCGTCGAGCATTCCACCGCGCCTTTGCGACCCGAGGAAATGCAAAAGGCCCGGACCTGGCTCACTGCGCCATGGATCCGGGCCTGGAGGATTGGAGCGGAACACCGGGTTCGAACCGGCGACCTTCGCCTTGGCAAGGCGACGCTCTACCAGCTGAGCTAGTTCCGCGGAGCGCCGCGTTGATTAAGCCCCGCTGGCGCCCTCTGTCAAGGACGACGCCCGAGCCTCGGTAACGCCCGTTTTGCGAAGCGCCCTGCCCGGCCACCGCGCCCTCGCCGGACGTGCGGCGAGGCGCCGCAGAGCACGCCCAGCGAGAGCGATAATGCACCGCGGCGGCGCCCACGTGCGAGAGAACCGCACCGCCACCGGCGCTCCGCCCCGCCGCCGAAGGAGGGAGGGGGGCTATTGACGCTCGCTCCGACCCGCGGGTATGACACGTTCGCACTTCGTTCGACATGCCCAATTCCCCGCTGCGCGTGACGCAACAACTAAGGAGTGGCGCGGAGGGCGCCCCGCCCTTCCGCCCCCAGCAGTTGGTAGGACTCGTGACCAACACCAGAGGAGTTTCCCGATGCTCTTGAAGACGAAGGCCCTGACTACAACGCTGCTCTCGGGGCTATGCGTTTCGGCAATGGCCGCCGCGCAGGAGAGTCGCCCCGCCGGGCAGACCCCGCCCCCCGCAGAAAGCGGCGTCGCTACCCCCGCCGTCGGACAGCCCAATACGACGGCCACACCCGAAGCAACCGGCACGACCGGCGCGC
>DATFUN010000181.1:0-3153 GCA_035260805.1 Myxococcales bacterium
TGTCGGCGCCCCGGCTGTTCGTCCAGGCGCCGGATGCGAGCACCGACGAGCCGACGGTCTCCGTCGAGGGCCGGAGGCTCCGCGCGCGCGTCGTCCTCGCCGCCCGAGGCGAATACACGCTGGAGCTCCTCGCAACCGGGGCGGGCGGGCCGGAAGTCGTGGCCAACCGGCGCGTCTTCGTCGGCATCGCGCCTCCCGCGTCCCCACCCGCCGACACGCCGCGGGAAAGCGGGGTCTCTGCCGTCGAGCACGCGATAGGCAGGCTCCGCGCCGCGCACCGGCTTCCCGCGTTGCAGCGCGATCCCGCGCTCGACCGCGTGGCCGAAGGACACAGCCGCGAGATGGCGCGCACCCGGACGTTCGCGCACATCCTACCGTCGGACGGCAGCATGAGCGATCGGCTGCGGAAGGCCGGCTATGCCTATCGATCGGCGGGCGAGAACATCGGACTGTCGATCGACCCGCTCAGCGCGCACGAGGCGATCGCCTCGTCGCCGGCGCACCTCAAGAACCTCCTCGACCCGCAACACCGGCGCATCGGCCTGGGAATCGCCAGGGGCACCTCGCCGGACGGTTCCGAGGGGGTCTACCTGACGGAGGTGCTGGCCGCGCCCATCGAGCAGTCGCTCGACCCGGACGGGGAAGTTGCCCGATTGCTGCAGCAGAAGCGGCGCTCCGCGGGGCTCAGGCCGCTGTCGCGCGATGCCCGGCTGGACGCGATCGCGTCGCGCGAAGTCCGCGCGCTCGCCTCGGAAGGCGAGCTCTCGCGCGACCTGCAACGCTCCGTGATCGAAGAAGCGCTGCGCTCGCTGCCGCGCCTCCGCGGCGCGATCGCCGAAGCGTACGTCGGAAGCGGGGCCTCGGCGACGGGGTCATCCCCCAACGCGGTCTCTCCTGCGTGGACTCGCGTCGGCATCGGCGCGGTCTACGCCACCTCGGAAACCTACGGAGCCGGCCGCCTCTGGGTGCTGCTGGTGTACGCGCGCTAGCTCAGGCGGACTTGCGCTGCGTCGCGAAGGCCTCGATCGAATGTTCCGGAGACTCCACGATCGTGTAGTTCGGGCAGCGCACGCAGGTGAAGCTGTTCCAGCCGCGCTTCACGGCCTCGTTGAGGCAATCGTCGTAGGCGGTGCAGAAGAGGTTCCGGTGCGCCTCGACGGACATCTTCCGATTCCCCTCGAGATTGATCGGCGTCGTCAACTCGGTGGGCATCGGTTTGGCCATGACGCGCATGCGGAAAATCCTCCTGGTCGAGCGATAGCGGCGGGGCGTATAACAGAACGCGTCAGACCGCGCCAGTCGCACCGTGACCGACGCTGGATAGGCATCGACCGGCCGGGATGCAAGGCATTGTGAGCGAATGACTATTCTCCCGTCGGGCGCCCTGTTGCAGGCGCTGATGCTGGCCGCCACGGCCGTTGGCCAGCCAACATCCGAGCAGGCAGGGGCTCTCCTCGCCGCTGGGCGGGTGGACGAGGCCATTGCCCGGGCTGCCGAGTGCCTGCCTGATCCGGCGTGCGCGCTGGTCCGGGGACGCGCCTTGTTCGCGTCGGGGCGCCTCGTGGAAGCAGCGCAGGACCTCCAGGCGGCGCGATCGGGGACGTTGGCCGCCCACGCCGCAAAGCTGCAAGGAGAGGCGCTGGTGATCGCCGGCCAGCCCGCCGACGCGCTGGAACCGCTGCGGGCCGCCGAACAGGCGGACCCGGACGGGCCGGCGGGCTTGCGCGCCTCCTCGCTGCTGGCGGACGCCCTGCTCGGGAATGGCGAGTACGCCAAGGCGGCGGAGCAGGCACGACAGGCGGCGGAGCTCCCCGCTCAGCCTTCGGACGTGCGCGCCGGGCTCGATCTGATCCGCGCGGAAGCGTTCTCGGGACGAGTCGACGCCGGGGAAGAGGAAGTCGCGCGCGACGCCGCCCGGCTGTGGCGCCAGTTCTGGCTCGACCATCCGGAGCATCCCGCCTCCGCGGGAGCACGCGCCGAAGAAGCGCGGCTCTCGGCGATCTCCGGACGCCCGCTGCCCGCGCCGGCCGGGCGCGAGCTGCTCCTGCGCGCGCAGCGGCTGCTCTCGGCCGGAAAGCCCGGCGCCGCCGTCGCGCAGGCCGAGGCGGCGGTGAAGACGCTGCGCGGCGGCGACGCGGCCGAGGCGCAGCTCATCCTGGCCCGCGCGCTCGCGGCGGACGGCCGGCGCAGCGAGGCGGGGCCCGCGCTCGCCTCGGCGTGGAAGGACGGAGGTCCGCGCGTCGCCGCTCCCGCCGGGTTGCTCCTCGCGCGCGATCGGGCCCGCCGAGGCAACGACCCCGAGGCGGTCCGCATCCTGGATCAGCTCGTGCGGCGCTACCCGCAATCCGGCGAGGCCGAGGAGGCAGCCTACGTGGCCGCGCGCCTGCAACTCGATCAGGGCAAAGAGGCGGACGCGCGGCGCCGTCTCGCCCGCATCGCGCGCCGGCGCGCCGGCGCGCACGCCTCGGATGCGCGCTGGACGGTGGCCTGGCTCTCGTACCGGCGCGAGCTCCCCGACGCCGCGGAACGCTTCGCCGAGTTCACGGCCAGCGCCGATTCCGACGCCCAGCGCGCGCAGGGGTTGTACTGGCAATCGCGCGTCGCGGAGCCGCGGGCGGCTGGCGTGTTCCTCCGGCGCGTGGTGGAGATCGACCCGCTAGGCTACTACGGCCTGCTCGCGCGGCAGCGGCTCGGTCAGGTCGATGCGGAGCCGCCGCCCTTCCCGCCCGCGGCCCCGCCGCCGCAGGGCGATCCGCTGCCGGCGCGGCTGGCGCTGGCGGCGGATCTGTTCCGGCTGGGGCTTCTGGCCGAGGCGGGCGCCGAGGCGGACCGGTTCGTGCGGCAGCGCCCCGCCCAGGCCGCGCTGGCCCTGCCGGTCTACGAGCGCGCGCAGCGATACGATCGGTCGCTCGCGCTCGCGCAGTCCTTGCTCGGGTGGAAGGCGCCGCGGCCCGACGCCGATCCTGCGCTCCTCGAAGGGGCATACCCCGCCGCGTATGCTCCGCAGGTCGGATCCAGCGCGGCCCGCGCACGCGTGGATCCCTACCTCCTCCTCGCGGTTGCGCGGCGGGAGAGCCTGTTCAAGCCGGACACGCGCAGCGCGGCCGGCGCGGTGGGGCTCATGCAGCTCCTTCCCGCCACGGCCCGGCGCGC
>DATFUN010000182.1:0-8076 GCA_035260805.1 Myxococcales bacterium
GTGGTGGCTGGCCGCCGCCGCGGCGGCCATCGCAGCCGGGACGACGATCTATGAATGGTGGTTCCGCGCCCGGACCGGCGTGCCGTTCCTCAGCGCGTACCTGTCGAGCCAGCTCTCCGGGATGGCGGAAGCGGAGCGCGCGATCGGCTGGTGGAAGGTCGCCATCCCCGCCTACTACGCGCTAAACTTGCTGTGGTTCGCGCTGCCCGGCATCCAGCTCTTCGCCGCTGGAATGCTTCGGACTTCTTGGAAGGACCGCACCGCTGCCCAGTGGCTGGCGCTGTCGGCGGGCGGCACCTGCGTCGTCTTGATCTCGCTCTTCAGCCGCCACGCAGCCCGGTACGTCTGTCCCGCGTATGCCCTCTGCCATGTCCCTGGCGCCGAGGAGGCATGCCGGCGCTGGCCGCGCCTGCGCAATTGGATCGAGCGGCGCACGGACGCGTTGCCCTATCTGGCGATGGCGACGCTGGTGGCCGTCGTGGCCGCGCGGGTCTGGCTGGATCCTCGCCTGTTCCGGTTCATCAGCCTGCCTTGAAGATCAGGCGCGCCAGAACGTGAACGCCGCGACCGCAGAGGCGAACAACGGTGGCGCGAGGCCGGCGGACCAGGTCGGCAGGCCGCCGGAAAGCGAGGCCGCGTGGACGATCACCGACACGGCCCACAGCGCCATGGAGAGGCCGATCCCCAGCGCGACGGCGCCCGCGAGCGGCAACCTACGCCTGCGCCGGGCACGCCAGAGGACGAGGCCAAGCCCGGCCAGCGCGGCCGGCAGCACCGTCACGGGGTGCACGGCTCGCTCCCAGAGGGCCAGTTCCCATTCGCGCACGGGCTGCCCCAGATGCGCGCGGCGGCCGGCCTGCTCGCGCAGCTGGCTCCAGGAGAGCTGCCGCGGCCGCCCGCTGCGCAGCTCGAGCGCGGCGGCGGTCTCGGGAAAGCGCTCCTCGAGCACGTCGGCGCGGATTTCCGCCACGATCCCGCCCGGCTCGGAGGAGAGCGCGTAGCGGGTCTCGACGGCATCGAGAAAGCGCCAGCGCCCCGGACCGGCGGGCTCCAGCCGGCGGGCGTCGATGCGGCGCGAGAGCCGGAACGGCGTGGCGATCTCCAGCACGGTCGCCGGTTCCCATCCGCCGTTGCGGCCCGGCCCGAGGTGGTAGATGCGCCCGTTCTCGCCGCGCAGCCAGCTCGCTCCGGCGTGGTAGGTCGCCCAGTCCCCCCAGCGGTTGAACCGCTTGACCTGGATCTCCTCCGCGCGCGCATCGGCCTGCACCACCACGCGCTCGCCCAGGAGGAACACCAGGCCCCCGAGCACGGCGGTGATCGCGGCGACCGGGGCCGCGAGCCGCCAGGGACGCACGCCCAGGGCGAACAGCGCGGTCAGCTCTCCCCGCCTGGCCAGCAAGGTGGCGAGCAGCGCCGCGGCGATGATCAGCGCCGCCGGCGCGAGCTGGTAGGCGACGACCGCCGCCTTGTTCCAGTACAGCTCCAGCGCGGCCTTCCCCCAGGCGCGCCCCCAGAAGCTGCCCGCGCGATCGGCGAAGTCGACCGTCAGGTACAGCAGCACCACGCCGCCCAGCGTGGCCGCGAAGAGCTGGAGGAACTGCCGCGCGAGGAGCCGGTCGAGCTGTCCGAACGGCCGCGCTCCGCCCGGAGAGCTCCGCCGCGGCGCGACGCGCGCCGGCGCGCGGACGGGCAGCTCCGCCCGCGCTTCGCTCACCTAGGCCTCCCCGGCGCCGATGTCGCGGCGCATCTGCGCGCCTTCGATGCGGATGCGACCCGCGGCCTCGTATGCCCGCGCACGCGCCTCCGCCGCTCCCGCGCCCAGGGCCACCACGGTCAGCAGGCGGCCGCCCGCGGTGACCACCTTCCCCTCCTTCGCCTTGGTGCCCGCGTGCAGGATCCAGAGGTCGTCGGACTGCTGCACTTCGCGCAGGCCGCCTACCTCGTCGCCTCCGCGCGGCGTGCCCGGGTAGCCCGAAGCCGCGAGCACGACGGCGACGGCGGTGCGGGGGTCCCAGGAGAGCTCCTGCGCCGAAAGCCCTCCCTGCGCGCTGGCGAGCAAGAGGGGCAGCAGATCGCCGCGCAGCCGGGGCAGGATGGCCTGCGCCTCCGGATCGCCCAACCGGCAGTTGAACTCCAGGACGCGCGGGCCCCGCGCCGTGAGCATCAGGCCCGCGTAGAGAGCGCCGCGAAACGGCGTGCCCCGCGCGGCCAGCTCGCGCACCGTCGGCTGCAGGACGGTGCGGACCACCTCGTCGATCAGGGCCGGCGTCGCGTCGCGGGGCGGGCTCACCGCGCCCATTCCTCCCGTGTTCGGACCCCGGTCGCCGTCTTCCAGCCGCTTGTGATCGCGGGCGGGAGCCAGCGGAAGCACCGTGGAGCCATCGGTGAGCGCGATGACGGACAGCTCGGGCCCTTCCAGCCGCTCCTCGACGAGCAGGCGCACCGGCTCGGTTCCTCCCGCCGCCGCCGTCCACAGCTCGTCGATCGCGCGCCTCGCCGAGGCGGCGTCGTCGCAGACGACCACGCCCTTGCCGGCCGCGAGGCCGTCCAGCTTCACCACGCAAGCGCCGCGGACGTACGCCTTCGCCTTCTCCGCATCGTCGAAGACCGCGGCTTGCGGGGTGGGAACTCCGGCGCGGGCCATCACGTCCTTCGCGAACGCCTTGGACGACTCGATGCGCGCGGCCGCGGCGGTGGGACCGAAGCAGGGGACGCGTTCGTGCGCCAGGCGATCGGCCAGGCCTCCGGCGAGCGGCGCTTCGGGTCCGACCACCACCAGGTCCGGTCTTTCCCACAGCGCGGCAGCGGCGAGTGCCTCGGCGGACGCGGCGGCCGGAACGCAGCGCGCCTCCTGCGCGATCCCCGCGTTACCCGGAATGGCCACCACCTCGCGAGGCTCCGAGCCTGGGGCGCTCCGCAGCAGCGCGCGCACCAGGGCGTGCTCACGAGCACCCGATCCGATCACCGCAATCTTGAAGCCCATGCAGCCCGCTGCGCGAGGCCTCTATGCCCGCGCTCGAAAGCGTAGGGCCGCCCTATCGGCGGCCACTAGTGTCGGAAGTGTCTATCACCGGTGAAGACCATCGCGATGCCGTGCTTGTCCGCCGCCGCGATGACCTCCTGGTCGCGCACCGACCCGCCCGGCTGCGCGATGCAAGCAACCCCCGCCTCGGCCGCCGCTTCGACGCCGTCCGGAAAGGGAAAGAAGGCGTCGGACCCCAGCGCCGTGCCTTGCGCCTTGGAACCGGCTCGCTCCGCGGCGATGCGGACCGAGTCGACCCGATTCGTCTGTCCCATCCCGATCCCGACGGTGACGTCCCGGTGGGCGAGGACGATCGCATTCGACTTCACGTGCTTCACCACCAGCCAGGCGAACTGCAGCGCCTCGATCTCCTCGGGGCTCGGGGCGCGCCGGGTGACCACCTTCCAGCCGCGCGCCTCCGCGCCGTGGAGGTCGCGCGACTGCACCAGCAGGCCGCCGGGGATGCTGCGCAGCTCGCGCGGCTCGGGGCGCCACGACTCGCGCGGCTCGCCCAGCGAGGGCAGCTCGAGCAGACGCAGCGCCTTCTTGGCCTTGAGAGCTTCGAGCGCGCCGGGCTCGAACGAGGGCGCGATGACCGCCTCCAGGAACGTCTCCGCCAGCGCGGCGCCCGTCGCCGCGTCCACGGGATGCGTCAGCGCCACGATGCCGCCGAACGCGCTGACCGGATCCGCATCGCGAGCCGAGCGGTACGCATCGAGCACGGTGCCCGCCCGGGCGACGCCGCAGGGGTTCGTGTGCTTGACCACCACGGCGGCCGCCGGTCCCCCGCGGCCCCGCGCATGCTCCTTGACCGCCTCGAGCGCCGAGGCGCCGTCGAGCAGGTTGTTGAAGGACAGCTCCTTGCCCTGGATCTGCCGCGCGACGGCCAGGGTAGGCTCCGCGGGCGGCGGGACGGCTGCGTAGAACGCCGCCTGTTGGTGCGGGTTCTCGCCGTATCGGAGCGCCTGCTTCAGGCGGTACTCCGGCAGCGGCGGAGACTCGGCGAACGCGCTCGCCTCGTCCTTGTGCTCGAGGGCGAGCTGCTCCGACAGCCAGCCTGCGATGGCCGAGTCGTACGCCGCCGTATGCGCGAACGCGCGCGCTTGCAGCCGGCGGCGCGTGCTGACGTGCACCTCGCGCTTCTGCTGCAGCTCCGCGAGCACGGTGGCGTAGTCGGCGGGATCCACCACCACCGCCACGTGGGCGGCGTTCTTCGCCGCCGAGCGCAGCATCGAGGGTCCGCCGATGTCGATGTTCTCGATCACCTCGTCGAGCGGCAGCCCCTTCGCGACCGCCTCGCGGAACGGATAGAGGTTCACCACCACCAGATCGATGGGCAAGACGCCCTGCGCCTTCATGTCGGCCTGGTCGGAAGCCAGGTCTCGCCGCGCCAGGATCCCGCCGTGCACCTTGGGGTGCAGCGTCTTGACACGGCCTCCCAACATCTCTGGAGCGCCTGTGAAATCCTGTACTTGCGTGACCTTGACGCCTTCCTTGGCGAGCAGGGCCGCCGTGCCGCCAGTGGAGAGCAGCTCGATCCCCAGCCCCGCGAGCCCGCGGGCGAGCTCGACGATCCCGGACTTGTCGGAGACGGAGAGCAGTGCGCGGGTCACGGCCATGCGCGGCTCCATACCACAGCCGCCACCGATCGGCGGCGGTGCGCGAGCGGTTCCTCGCACCTTCTCGTGCGGCATTCAGGCGCGGAGGCCCCCACGGAGCCGCGGTTACAGATCCAGCTAGATGACCGCGAACGCCCTCACACGCAAGCCGTTGCTCTTCCTGGTAGTCGCGGCGGCCGCGGTGGCACTCGAGCGTGCGCTGTTGGCCACGCGCGGATTCGCGGTCCACGCCGTGACTTTCTCGTCCGCGGTCATCTTCGACGTGGTGGTCGGACTTCCCCTCGCATGGTGGCTCCTGGTGGTCCGCGGCGATCTTCCGGATCGCCTGCGCGGCGCGCTCGGCGGAAGCGCGGTGGCCCGAATCGTCGCCAACGAGCTGGCGATGCTCGGGTTGGCCTTCTTCTCCTGGCGTTCCCGGCCAGAGCCGGGGACGCTCTCGGTGCACCGCCGCAGCGCATGGACGGCGGTGTGCATGGCCGTCCTGCTCGTCTCGGTGCCGGAGGCGGCCGGTCTGCACTTGCTGATCGCCCGCTGGTCCCCGTCCGCGGCCTGGGCGGCGAGCGCGCTCGGGATCTACGGCGTTGCGTGGCTGCTCGGGGATCTGCGGGCGCTGCAGCTGCGCGGCGTCACCGTCTCGGGCGGCCTGCTCCGCATCCGCATCGGCGTGCGCCGCGAGGCCGACGTGCCGCTGTCGTCGATCTCCGCCATCGAGCAAGGCGCGGCGCCCGGCGCCGAGCGGCTGGCGGTGCTCGGCGCGCCCACGCTGACGCTGCGGCTCCGCGAACCGGTGGAAGTGCGTTCGCTGTTCGGGAAGGCGCGGCGCGCGACGGCGCTCGCGCTGCAGATCGACGATCCGGCGGCGTTTCGCGCCCTGCTCGCGCGCTGAAGCATCGAGCCGCCCCATGGGCGGCCGCTACTCGTCGTCGTCGTCCGGCGGCGGGATCTTGCGCGGGCCGTCGTCGGCGATGACGCGGAGCTTGATCAGCCCGCGCGTTTCCAGCTGGCGCACGCGCTCGCGGGTGAGGTTCATGATCACCCCGACCTCCTCGAGCGTGATGCCGCCGCGGTCGGCGACGTCGAGCGCGCAGGTATCGGCCAGCTCCCACAGCTCCTTGTCGGGGAAGTTCATCTTCACCGACCCGGTGCGCGGGTTGACGTCGACGTAGAGGTTGTACTTGCAGGAGACGTACGGGCACGGGCGCGGCCCGGTCCCGCAGTCGGCGCGCGACTTGGGCCGGCTGGCCTCGATCTCGGCCATCAGCGTTTGCAGCTCGGGGTCCACTCCCCCCGCCGCCATCTGCTGGCGGAACTGGCGCGCCATCTCCTTGCGGCTCATGGTGCGCGCGCGCTGGCGAGGCCGCTCGGCCTCCATCGGCTCCTGTAGATCGGGGGTGACGTCGTTGCGCTTCGGCTCGCTCATCGGTCGCCCTTTCCGGTCTCTTCTGCGGTGATCTGCGAAACGGTGCGTTCCATGTCCTTGATGAACTGGTGCGCCTTGTGCCGGCCGTCGTTGAGCATCCGCTCCAGCTCGCGGCGGCGCGAGGCCTTGAGGTCGCCCTTCTCTTCGATCGCCTTGTCGAGCGCGGCGAAGAGGTCGTCGAGCGCGCGCTCGACGCCGTCCAGCTGGCCGCGGAAGAAGACGAAGGAGTGCCGGATCTCCTCGAGGGTCATGCCCTCGTCCATCAGCGACTTGATCAGGCTGATGCGGCGGACGGCCGTGGCGGGATAGAGGCCGCGCGATCCGCGGTGCTTGCCCTTCTCCCCGACCCGGCGGCTGCGCGGCAGGAGCCCCAGCTGCACGTACTTGCGGAAGGTCGCCTGGGCGAGCTTCACTCCGCGAGGCGCGAAGAAGTCGACGATCTGCGCCGCGGACACGCCGTGCGGATTCGTCGTCTCCAACCGCTCGAACTCGTCTGCTTCGCGCGCCACTCGGGCCCCTCCCGGTGGATCGAAACGACGCCAGTCAGTGGCGTCGCGTGAGTGCATTCACGCAAGTATCGTATCTTGAGTAGCGTGTCAACAGGCCGACTCTCTCTCAAACGTGAGGGAGAAAGCGCTTCTGTGCGGCCCGCGGCGCTCGCGCTACGCGCGCGTGGTGCGCTGTGGTCACTCCCTTTTGCACAGCCCGGCGCACACGCGCGCACGATCGATCTCACTGGGAAAAACTGATCACCGCGGGAGGCGCGGAGAGCGCGGAGAAATCGGTTCGTCAAAAAAGAATCTCCGCGTCTTCCGCGCCTCCGCGGTGATCTTTTTGCGCTTTTACTGATTCAGATCGAAGTCCAGGCGGCCCGTCGAACGCGGGTGCATGTGCACGTCCGCGTCGCGCCACTTCGACAGCCGGGGGCTGCCGACGCGCACCGCGTGCTGGCCCGCGGCCAGCTCGAGCGTCAGCGGCGTCCTGCCGCGCAATGCCCCGTCGACGTACACCTCCGCACCCGCGGGGTGACTGAAGATGCGCAGCTCGCCGCTCGAGGCGTGGAACCCCGCGGCACGGTTGCGCGAGGCGAGGGCGGCGCGGGAGCTCTCGACGATCCACGCCGCCGGCAGCGAGAGCGCGAGCAACGCTCCGAGGGCGGCGACGATCTTCAGCGCGCGGCGCCGCGGCGGGGCCAGCTCGGCAAAGAGCGGCTGCGCTGCCGCTCCATTGCCCTCGGGGGACACCGCTGCGAGCGGCACGCCGGCGGGCGGCGCTTCGGTGCGCACGGCGGGCGCGGCGCCGGGAGTCGCGCGCCGGTGGTGGAGCGCTTCCGGGGCTGCCCGGTGCAGCCACTCCGAGAGCGCGCCGTCCGGATCGGGCGGCGTGGGGCAGACCCTCACCAGCGCGGCGCCGAGATCGGCGGCGGTCTGGTAGCGCTGGCGGGGCTTCGCCGCGGTGGCCTTGTCGAGCACCTTGCGCAGCCCGTGGCCGCAGCGGACGTCGGCCGCCTCCGCGACGACGCGGCCCAGGGAGAAGACGTCCGCCTGCGGCCCGACCGGCTCGCCTCTGGCCTGCTCCGGCGCCATGTAGCCCAGCTTTCCTTTGGCACCGGCCTCGGGGTCGGTCACTTCCGCGGTGCCGCGAGCTCGAGCGACGCCGAAGTCGCCCAGGTACACGCCTCCGCTCCGCGAGAGCAGCACGTTGTCCGGGGAGATGTCGCGATGGACCAGACGCAGCGGCTGGCCGTCGCGATCGCAGGCGTGATGGGCGGCGTGCACCGCTCGCGCGACCTGGGCGCCGACGTGCGCCGCCAGCGCCTCGGGCAAGAGCACGTTCCGCCGGCGCGCGAGCTTCAGGGCGCTGCGCAGCGAGCAGCCGTCGACGAACTCCAGGACGAAGATGGGGCCGTGCGTCTCGGATTCGAGGTAGTCGACCGCGGCGACGATCCCGGGGTGGTGCAGGAGCCCGACCACCCTCGCTTCGTCCGCCAGCATGCACGCGATGCGCTGGTCGCC
>DATFUN010000183.1:0-4650 GCA_035260805.1 Myxococcales bacterium
GGAGGCCATCGCGCTGCTCAAGGAAGTGAACGAGCGCGTGCGCGACTTGCATCCGGGCGCGCTGATGATCGCGGAGGAGTCGACGGCGTTCCCCAGGGTGACGGCGCGTGCCAGCGAGGGGGGTCTCGGGTTCGACCTCAAGTGGAGCCTGGGCTGGATGCACGACACCCTCGACTACTTCGCCGCCGATCCTATCTACCGGCAGTGGCGCCACAACCTGCTCACGTTTGGCCTCATGTACATCTTCACGGAGAACTTCCTCCTGCCGCTCTCGCACGACGAGGTGGTGCACGGGAAGGGCTCCCTGCTCTCGCGAATGGCCGGCGACGACTGGCAGAAGTTCGCCAACCTGCGCGCGCTCTACGGCTGGATGTGGGCGCACCCCGGCAAGAAGCTGCTCTTCATGGGGGGCGAGTTTGCCCAGCGGGCGGAGTGGAACCACGACCGCAGCCTCGACTGGCACCTCCTGGGGGCGCCCGCGCACGCGGGCGTGCAGCGGCTGGTGCGCGATCTGAACCGGATCTACCGCGAAGAGCCCGCTCTGTTCGAGCTGGACGGCGATCCCGCCGGCTTCCAGTGGGTGCAGGTCCACTCGGCGGACGTGAACGTGCTCGCCTTCGTGCGCCGCTCGGGCGAGCGGCACGTCGTGGCCGTCGCGAACCTCTCCCCCGTGCCGCGCCACGGCTATCGAGTGGGCCTGCCGCGCGCCGGAGAGTATCGGGAAGCGCTCAACACCGACGCGGCCGAGTACGGCGGCTCGGGGGTGGGCAACCACGGGCGCGTGCAGGCCGAGGCCGTGGCGCACGACGGCCAGCCCGCGTCGGCGGTCGTGTCGCTGCCGCCGCTCGGCGTGGTGTGGCTCGCGCCGGCATGACCTCCGAGCGCGAGCTGGTCCGCGCGGCGCTCGATGCGCTCGGCATCCGCCGGCTCGCGTTGGCGGTGCACGACGCGGCCCTGCCCGGGGATCCCCGCGACGATTTGGGACGCGGCGCGCCGCTGTCCGCGGGCGGGCTCGCCTTCCTGCGGTTCGCCGCCGACCTCGGGTTCCACGCCGTGCAGCTCGGGCCGCAGGGCGAGACCACCGAGCACGACCAGTCGCCGTACGACGCGACCATCTTCTCGCGCAGCACCCTCTCGCTCGCGCTGGCTCCGCTGGAGGAGGCGGGCCATGTCGCGGCTCACACCTTGCGCGAGGCCGTAGCCCGGCGGCCTGCCGGGGCGCTGGATCGGGTCGCGCACCGCCACGCCCACGCAGTGGCGCGAGAGGTGGTGGACGAGGCGTTCGCGCGGTACCAGGCGGCGCCGTCAGCCGAACTAGCCGCGTCGCTGCGCGAGTTCGCCGCGCGCCACCGGGAGTGGCTCGACCGGGATGCGCTCTACGCGGCGCTCTCGGTGGAGCACGTCGACCCCGACTGGCTCCGGTGGCCCGAGGAGGACCGCCGGCTGTGGGAGCGCATCCCCGGCGCGGAATCGGCGCAAGCCGCGCGCCGCGCCGAGCTGGCCACCAGACAGGCGCGCGTCATGGAGCGGTACCGATTCGGGCAGTGCCTCGCGCACCAGCAGCACGAGGCGCTCCGGCGCGAGGCGCGCCGCCTGGATCTGCTGCTCTACGGAGACCTGCAGATCGGCGTCTCGCACCAGGACGTCTGGAGCTGGGGTGAGCTGTTCCTCTCCGGCTGGCGGATGGGCGCGCCGCCCAGCAGGACCAATCCCGAGGGGCAGCCGTGGAGCTACGGCGTGCTGGACCCCGCGCAGTACGCGGGCCCGGCCTTGGCTTTCGCCCAACGCCGAGTCGGCAAGATGTTGGAGGAGTTCGACGGGCTGCGCATCGACCATCCGCACGGCTTGATCGACCCCTGGGTGTACCGGGCGGCGCAGCCCGATCCGCAGCTCGCGGTGCAGCGCGGAGCGCGTCTCTTCTCTTCGCCCGATCTGCCCGACCTGGCCTCCTTCGCGGTGGCCCGCTCCGAGCAGCTCGATCGCACCCTGCAGCGGTACTCGGACGGTTGGGTGCGCTCCTTGTCGGAGGAGCAGGTGATCCACTACGCGACCCTGTTCGACGCGGTGATCGAGGCCGCGCGCGCGCATGGGCGCGCCGTCGACGACCTGCTCTGCGAAGTGCTCAGCACGCAGCCGTACCCGGTGGAGCGGGTGCTTGCCCGCCACGGGCTCGGCCGCTTTCGCGTGACGCAGAAGGTGGTGCTCGGGGATCCCGCCGACGTCTACCGGAGCGAGAACGCCTCTCCAGCCGACTGGATCATGGCTGGGACGCACGACACCGAGCCCATCTGGCACGTCGCCGAGCGGTGGGTTGCGACCCGGTCGGCGGCGGCGCATGCAGCGTACCTCGCGCGGCGTCTGCTGCCCGACGAGCGGGGCCGCGCGGACTGGGTCGAGAGGGTGGCGCGGGAACCCGCGCGACTCGCGCTGGCGAAGCTGGCCGAGCTGTTCGTGGGGCCGGCGCGCAACGTGATGGTGCTGTTCACCGACCTGCTCGGAATGCGCGAGGTCTACAACCGGCCCGGGACGGTGTCGGAGGAGAACTGGTCGCTGCGCGTGCCGCCGCAGTTCGAGGCGCGATACGCCGCTGCGCGCCGCTCCGGGGCCGCGCTGGATCTGCCCCGCGTCCTCGCCATGGCGATGCGGGCCAAAGGCCCGGACTTCGCGCGCTCCCATGCGCCGCTCCTGTCGGCGCTCGATCAGCGGGCGGGCCCCGATCCCGCGGCGGGCCCTCCGCGGGGAGCGTAGAGATCGAGGATCCGGTCGATGGCGGCGCTGCAGGCGAGGGGGCGTCCAAACAATTTGCCCCGAATTTTGCTTTGGATTTTGGGGGCCCGGGCGGTAGGACGGCCGCTCGCCGTGCATCTTCACGGCCCTCTGCGGCATCGGATTGCCCCGGAGGCTACCTTCCCGCATGGCCGAATCTACCGAGGTGGCCGACGAACGGCGTGTGCGGGCCGACGTCCCG
The DNA here is from genome assembly GCA_035260805.1 of Myxococcales bacterium. Lineage (GTDB taxonomy): Bacteria > Myxococcota > Myxococcia > Myxococcales > 40CM-4-68-19 > VBKO01. The sequence goes on from DATFUN010000183.1 coordinate 2,969, forward strand.
CAGCGCGACGGCAGGGGGCCTCCGGAAGCCGCCGAAGAAAAGGCGTCCGAGGCCGGCAAGAAGCGCAGCCTGCGCCTGCGGGTCGGACTGGGAATCCTGGTCGTCGCGCTGGCTGGGTTCGGGTGGTGGCTGTACGCCCGCCAGTTCGAGGAGACCGACGATGCGCAGATCGACGGCGACATCAGCGCGGTGAGCCCGCGCGTCCCCGGCACGGTCACCGCCGTCCACGTCATCGACAATCAGGAGGTGAAGCAGGGCGACCTGATGGTGGAGCTGGATCCCACCGACCTCGAGGTGGCGGTCGCCCAGGCGCGCGCCGCGGTAGCGCAGGCGGAGGCCGCGTACCAGTCGGAGAATCCCACCGTGGCCATCACCCAGACCTCCAACCGGGCCTCGCTCTCCGCGGCCGAGGACGACGTGCAGAATGCGCGCGCCGAGCTCCTGGCCGCGAGACACGACCTCGATCAGGCCGAAGCCCAGGATCGCCTCGCCCAGCTTCAGCTCCAGCGCGGCAAGCGATTGCTGGAGAGCAACACCATCAGCCAGGCGGACTTCGACCAGCGCCAGAGCGCCGCCGACGTGACCCGCGCCAACGTGGAGGCCGCGCGCCAGCGCATCGCGCAGAAGCAGGCCAAGCTCGACACCGCCGAGACGCGCCTGCGCGAGACGCGCCAGAACGCTCCCCGCCAGCTCGTTTCGCGGGAGGCATCGCTGCAGGCGCGCAAAGCCAACCTCGAGCTCGCGCAGGCGCAGCTCAAGCAGGCCGAGCTGAACCTCGGCTACTCCAGGATCACCGCGCCTGCCTCGGGCGTCTTGGGGAAGAAGTCCGTGAACGTGGGCGAGCGCGTCCAGCCCGGGCAGCAGCTGGTCCCGCTCACGCAGACGGGCCGGCTGTGGGTGACCGCGAACTTCCGCGAGACGCAGATCCAGCTCATGCGCCCCGGCCAGAAGGCGTCCGTGCACGTCGATGCGATCAACCGCGACTACGGCGGGGCGGTGGCGAGCTTCGCCGGCGCCACCGGCTCGCGCTACAGCCTGCTTCCGCCGGAGAACGCGAGCGGGAACTACGTGAAGGTGGTGCAGCGGATCCCGGTGCGGATCACAATCGACCCCGGGCAGCCCGAGCTGGAGCGGCTGCGCCCGGGCATGAGCGTGGAGCCCAAGGTGAGGGTGCGATGAGCGAGTGGTCCGCCGCGGAATCCGAGCGGCGCACCCACGAGGAAGGGTTCACCGGCGGGTTCAGCCCGTGGACCGTCGCGATCACCGTCACGTTGGCCACCTTCATGGAGGTGCTCGACACGGCCATCGCCAACGTCTCCCTGCCGCACATCGCCGGCAGCCTGTCGGTAGGGCAGGACGAGAGCACCTGGGTGCTCACCTCGTACCTGATGTCCAACGCGATCATCCTGCCGGTGAGCGGGTGGCTGGCGACGCGGTTTGGCCGCAAGCGCTTCTACATGACTTGCGTCGCGCTCTTCACCATCAGCTCGTTCCTGTGCGGCATCGCGCCCAACCTCCCAGCGCTGGTGTTCTTCCGCGTCCTGCAAGGGCTGGGCGGCGGCGGTCTCGCACCCAGCGAGCAGGCCATCCTGGCCGACACGTTCCCGCCGGCGAAGCGCGGCATGGCGTTCGCCGTCTACGGGATGGCGGTGGTGCTGGCGCCCGCGATCGGGCCCACGCTG
>DATFUN010000184.1:0-4461 GCA_035260805.1 Myxococcales bacterium
ACGATGAACCCCAGGTTGGTCGCCCCGGCCAGCTGCGGCGGCGGCGCGTACGGCTGCCCCGAGATCCCGTAGATGAGGCGCACCCCGTCCTGGATGACCAGCGTCAGGCCGAAAGTGAGCAGCAGGTTGTAGGACGCCGGCAGGTCGTACAGCCGCCGGATCATGGTGCGCTCGAGGAGCATCCCGAACAGGCCCACCGCGAGCGGCGCGATGGCCAGCGAGGTCCAGAAACCCAGCCCGAACCTCTCCCCGAGCGCGTAGGTGGTGAAGGCACCCAGCATGTACAGCGCACCGTGAGCGAAGTTCACGATGCGCAGCATGCCGAAGATGACCGCGAGCCCCAGCGAGAGCAACGCGTAGAAGGCGCCGTTCACCAGCCCATTGAAGACCTGGATGAAGAGCAGGGTCACTGCGCCATCTTGCACTTCGACTCGGAGAGCGGCGTGAAGGCCTGCTCGGCCGGCGTCTTGTTGATCTCCTTGTAGTAGTCGCCGTCCGCCTTGGCCTCGGCCTTCGGCTTCACCTGCACCTGGTACACGTCGAGGATGGTGCGGTGGTCTTCCTTCCGGATCTGCCCGTTGTGGGCGAAGAAGTCGTTGAACTTGTGGCCCTCGAGCTGCGCGACCACCTTGTCACCCTCGTCGGTCTTGGCGCGCTTCACCGCTTCCAGATATTGCGTGACCGCCGAGTAGACCGCGGCCTGGTCGAAGGTGGGCTTCTTGCCGGCGACCTTCTCGAACTTGGCCGACCAGTCCGTGGCGGCCTTGTCCAGGTTCCAGAACCACGGCACGGTGGCGATGGCGCCCTGGAAGGCGTCCTGCCCGAGCGCCGCGACGTCGCTTTCGAAGAGGAGGCCGATGGCAAGGCCGATGTTCTGCTTCTTGAGCCCGAACTCGTTGTACTGCTTGACCACGTTCACCAGGTCCGCCCCGGCCTGCATGGTGCCGAAGACCTGCGGCTTGAGGCTCTGCGCCTTGAGCAGGTAGCTGGAGAAATCGGTGTTGGGGAACGGCGTCGCCTCGCTCGGGGCGGCCAGCTTGCCGCCGTTCTTCTCCACCGCGGCGCGCATCTGCCGCTCGAGGTTCTGCCCGAACGCGTAGTTCGGATAGATCATGTACCAGGTCTTCAGGCCCTGCTTGGTGATGGTGGTGCCGGTGCCGTTCGCCAGCATGTAGTTGTCGTACGCGTAATGGAAGGTGAACTTGTTGCACTTCTCGTTGGTCAGCTCGCTGGTCCCCGCGCCCGTGTCGATGAACACCTTTTTCTTCTGGCCCGCGACCGCGGCGGTGGCGAGCGCGCAGGCCGAGTTCACCGTGTCGAAGATGGCGTCGACGTCGAGCCGATCGTACATCTCCGACGCCTTGTTGCTCGCGATGTCCGCCTTGTTCTGGTGATCGACCGCGATCACCGTCACCTTCCCCGCGAGCTCCTTGTTGGCCTTCATGAAGTCGTCGGCGGCCATCTCGGCGGCTTTCTGCGAGCCGGGTCCGGAGATGGCCGAGTAGACCCCGTTCATGTCGGTGAGCAGGCCGATCTTGATCCCGCCGGCGCTGTACTGGGCGCCGGCAGAGCCGGCGGCGAGCAGGACGCAGAGGGCAGCTGCGCTACGCATCGTCGTCATTTGCAAATCCTCCGTGGAAGGGTCAAACGGAAAGGTGGTCGAGCAGCTCGCGGTTGCGCGCGCGGACTTCGGGGCTGGTCAGCGTCTCCTTCACTTCGCCGTCCACGAGCAAGGTGTGCCGGTCGGCCAGCGAGAGCGCGAAATGCAGGTTCTGCTCGACCAGCAGCATCGCCATGCCCTCCGCCTTCAGCCCGCGCAGGATCTTCTGGATCTGCTGCACCACCACGGGCGCCAACCCTTCCGACGGCTCGTCCAGCAGGAGCAGCGTGGGCCCGGCGCGCAGCACGCGGGCGATGGCCAGCATCTGCTGCTCGCCGCCGGAGAGCTTGGCCCCGCTGTGCTCGCCGCGGGCCCCGAGCGCGGGGAATGCTTCCGTGCACTTCTGCGAGGACCACCCCTTTGGGTTCCACACCGGCGGCAGCTCCAGGTTCTCCTTGACCGTCAGCGTCGCGAAGATGGCCCGCTCCTCCGGGACGTAGGCGATCCCCTTGCGCGCGATCTGGTGGCTGTCGAGGCGGGCGATGTCCTCGCCGCGCAGCTTGATGGTCCCCGTCTTCTTCCGAAGGACGCCCATGATCGAGCGCAGCGTGGTGGTCTTTCCGGCGCCGTTCCGCCCGATCAGCGCCACGCACTCGCCCTCGTTCACCTCGAGCGAGATGCCGTGCAGCGCCTGCGCCTGGCCATACCAGGAATTGAGGTTTGAAACCTCCAGGAGCGGAGCGCTCAAGCGCGCACCTCTTCGCCGAGGTACGCCTCGATGACCCGCGGGTCGCTCTTGATCTGCTCGTAGCTCCCGGCGGCGAGCACCTGTCCGCGCGCCAGCACCGTGATGCGGTCCGCGAGCTTCGCCACCACGCCCATGTTGTGCTCGACGAAGACGACCGTGCGGCCCTTGGCCACCTCGCGCGCCAGGTCGACGGTGCGCTCTACGTCCTCGCGCCCCATGCCGCTGGTGGGCTCGTCGAGCAGCAGCACGCGCGGGTCCTGGGTCAGCGAGATCCCGATCTCGAGGTTCCGCTTCTGCCCGTGGGAGAGGTCGGCGGCGCGCACCTGCTCCTTGCCGTTCAGCCGGACCTGCTCGGCGATCTTGCGCGCCCGCGGCTCGAACTCGCGCAGCGCCTCGCGCGGCTCCCAGAACCGCACCGGGTGGCCCGTGCGCGCCTGCAGGGCGACGACCAGGTTCTCCAGGACGGTGAGCGTCTCGAAGACGCTGCTGATCTGGAAGGAGCGCGACAGCCCGCGATCGACGATCCGGTGCGGCGGGAGGCCGGCGATGGTCTCGCCGAACAGCTCGACCGTTCCCTCGGTCGGCTGCAGGAACCCGGACAGGCAATTGAAGAGCGTCGTCTTGCCCGCACCGTTGGGACCCAGGATGGCGTGGATCTCGCCTTCGGCGACCGAGAGGTCGACGTGGTCCAGCGCGCGGAACCCGCGGAAGGATCGCGACACCCCCCGGGCTTGCAGCGCGACGGGCATGGGACGCATTCCCTACAACCCTTCGTCTATCCGGGCAAGGTATGGTGCCGCCGCCAAGGAGGATTCCATGCGTCTTTCGGGCAAGGTGGCGCTGGTGACCGGAGCCGCGAGCGGCATCGGTCTGGCCATCGCGCAGGCGTTCGCGCGCGAGGGCGCGCGGGTCTGCGTGGCGGACGTGAACGCGGCGGGTGCCGAGACCGCGGCGCGCGAGCTGCGCGGGCTGGGCATCGCCATGGACGTGACCCGCGAGGAGCAGGTGGACGCGGGCGTGGCCCGCTGCGCACGCGAGCTGGGTGGGGTGGACGTGATGGTCTCCAATGCGGGCGTGCAGCACATCGCCGCGCTGACGGACTTCGCCTATGCCGACTGGCGCCGGGTCGTGGCTATTCACCTGGACGGCGGGTTCCTGCTCACCCGCGCCTGCCTGCGCGAGATGCTCAAGCAGAAGCGTGGCGGGTCGCTCATCTACATGGGCTCGGTGCATTCCAAGGAGGCCTCGCCGCTGAAGGCCGCCTACGTCGCCGCGAAACACGGCCTGCTTGGCCTGTGCCGCGCGGCCGCGAAGGAGGGCGCCCAGCACGGCGTGCGCGCCAACATCATCTGCCCCGGCTTCGTCCGCACTCCGCTGGTGGAGCGGCAGATCCCCGAGCAGGCCCGCGAGCTGGGCATCTCCGAAGAACGGGTCATCAAGGAAGTCATGCTGAAGAACACGGTGGACGGCGAGTTCACCACCACCGCCGACGTGGCCGAGGTGGCCGTCTTCCTCGCGTCCTTCCCCACCAACGCCCTGACCGGCCAGTCCGTGAACCTCACCCACGGCTGGCACATGGAATGAGGGATCCGGGGACACCATACGCAAGTCCGTGCCAACTTGTCCCGGGACAAGTGGTTGGAATGTGGCGCGCAGTAACGTCCTGACTCCGCGGAATCGTCCACTCCACTTTTTAGAACGGCAATCCAGTGTCCGGTGGACATCGGCGACCCCGGGCGCGCTCTTACGCCCAGCGGGCGGTGAATCGCACCAGCGCGCCGCGGTCGTCGTGCTGGACGATCTGCGGGGCGCCCACCTCGCCCGAGGCGCCGCACACTTCCAGGACGTACTGGAGGTTGCCCCGCGTGACGTCGAAGAGCGACTCGCGGACCCCCGCACCGTCGAACTGCGCCTCGATCACGCCGGCCTTGCGGTCGGCGTCGCGCCAGGCGAAGTGCAGGCCCCGGGTGACCATCGAGTACATCCGATCGAGGTTGCCGAACAGGGTGTCGGGCGAACCGCCGAACAGCGCCAGCGCCAGCTTGATCACCGGCTTCACCACCGACCCGCCCAAGTTGCGCGCCGCCACCAGGCCCAGCTCGTACGCCGCCTC
>DATFUN010000185.1:0-2292 GCA_035260805.1 Myxococcales bacterium
AAATGCGCGCGTCTTCGGAAAGACCTCGGAAGAGCGGCACGCGCTCGAGCAGCTCGTGGCGTTGCATCGGAAAGCATGATCAGCCCGCGCGGGCGCTTTAGGCAAGAATCAAGCGTTATTTCTGAAGTTTTTTCTGCTGCGCGTCGAGCCAGACCAGGGCATCCAGGGGCGTGGTGCGCGCCAGATCGAGTTTGCGCAGCGCGTCTTCCAGCTCCGAACGAGTCTCCACCGGACGATGGTCCGCCGCGCGGGTTTCGAAGAGCGGAAGCTGCTTGTGCGGATGATCGGCCGGCTCTTGCGCCTCGAGGTTCGCGAGGATCTCCCGCGCGCGCCGCAGCACCGCCTCGGGCAGACCTGCCAATCGCGCGACGTGGATCCCGTAGCTCCGCGACGCGGCGCCGGGAACCACCTTGCGCAGGAACACCACCCGCCCTTCCACGTCCGAGACCGCCATGGTCAGGTTCACCGCGTGCGGCTTCTCGCGCGCCAGGTCGCACAGCTCGTGGTAGTGGGTCGCGAACAAGGTCCGGGAACGCGACACGTCGTGCAGGTGCTCCGCGATCGCCCATGCGAGCGCGAGCCCGTCGAAGGTGCTGGTGCCCCGCCCCACCTCGTCGAGGAGCAGGAGCGAACGCGGCGTCGCCTGGTGCAGGATGCGCGCGCACTCCGCCATCTCCACCATGAAGGTGCTCTGGCCGCGCGCCAGATCGTCGGCGGCGCCGACGCGGGTGAACAGCCGGTCCACCAGGCCGACGCGGGCGCGCTGGGCGGGGACGAACGAGCCCGCCTGCGCGAGCACCACGATGAGCGCGACCTGGCGCATGGCCGTGCTCTTGCCCGCCATGTTGGGCCCGGTGAGCACCACCAGCCGCCGCTCGGCGTCCAGCGAGAGATCGTTGGGCACGAACGGCCCGCCGCCGGAGGCGGCCAGCGCCCGCTCCACCACCGGATGGCGGCCCTGCACCACTTCGATGAAGTCCGACCCGTCCACCGCCGGCCGCACCCAGCCCGACTCGGCGGCCACGCGGGCGAGCGAGAGCAGCGCGTCGGCCTCGGCCGCCGCCGCCGCGCCGGCGCGCAGCTCGGCGCTGCGGGAGAGCACGGCTGTGCGCAGCTCCTCGAAGATCTGCTGCTCGAGCGCCGCGCGCCGCTCCTCCGCCGACAGGACGCGCGCCTCGTGCTCCGCCAGCGCGGGCATGATGAACCGCTCCGCCCCCACCGTGGAGGAGCGCCGCTGGTAGTCGCCGGGGACGAGGTGCAGGTTGGGCTTGGTGACCTCGATGTAGAAGCCGGTCACGCGGTTGTAGCGAACCTTCAGCGACTGGATGCCGGTGCGCGTCCGCTCCTGCGCCTCGAGCGCGGCGATGGCCGCGCGGCCGCCTTGCGCAAGATCGGCCAGCTCGTCCAGCCCGGCGCGGTACCCCTGGCGCACGAAGCCGGGCTCCCGCCCCGCGGGCACCTCGTCTGCCAGCGCGTGGCCGAGCAGCGCGGACAGCTCGTGCAGCGCGCACAGCGGCGGGGCGAGCACGCGCAGGCGCGCCGCCGATCTCGCGGCCAGGTGGCCGGCCAGCGCAGGCATCCGCTGCAGCGAGGCGCGCAGCCCGGACAGGTCGCGCGGCGCGCCCTGGCCCACCGCGAGGCGCCCCAGCAGGCGCTCCACGTCGAGGACCCCGCGCAGCTCGCCGGAGATCTCCTCGCGCGCCACCGCGGTGCCCGACAGCTCCTCGACGGCGTCCTGGCGCGCGGAGATGGCTGCCAGATCGGTGAGCGGCGCCGCCAGCCACCGCGCCAGCAGGCGCGAGCCCGCGGCCGTCAGCGTCCGATCCACCACGGAGAGCAGCGTCCCGTCGCGGCGCCCTTCCGGCCCGCGGAAGAGCTCCAGGTTCTGCACCGCCGAGGGGTCGATCCACAGCGCCTGGGCGGACTGCTCCACCTGCACGCGGACGACGTGCTGCGCCGCCGAGCGCTGGGTTTCTTGAAGATACGAGAGCGCTTCCGCCGCCGCCTGGATCGACAGCGGATCGCGGAGCCCGAATCCGTCCAGCGTGGCGACGCCCAGGTGGCGCTGCAGGAATCGCTGCGCCTCTGCCGCGTCTCGCGGGGTGCGGGCCTCGAGGCGCACCGCGCCGCTCGCCTTGCGGAGCCCGTCCTCGAGCGGCGTCCCGACCAGATCCTCGGGGAGCAGCAGCTCGCGGGGCCGGGCCCGTTGCAGCTCGTCGGCCGCGGAGTCGAGGCCGCCCGGCTGCAGCGCCCGCAGCTCGCCAGTGGCGGCGTCGAGCAGCGCCACCGCCG
>DATFUN010000186.1:0-5097 GCA_035260805.1 Myxococcales bacterium
GAGATCTACGCCGACTACAAGGCTACGCGCGGCGCGCCTCCCGAGGACCTGAGCCCCCAGTTCCCGCTGGTGCGGCGCGTCCTCGAGGCGCTCCGGATCCCCGCGGTGGGCATGCCGGGCTGGGAGGCGGACGACGTCATCGCCACCCTCGCCCGCCGCGCCCGGTCGCTCGGCTGGGAAGTGGTGGTGGTCACCGGAGACAAGGACCTGCTGCAGCTCGTGGACGGAAGCGTCCGCTGCTACGACAGCATGTACGAGAAGTGGTACGGCCCCGCCGAGGTCGAGGAAAAGTGGGGAGTGCCTCCCCATCTGGTCGCGGATCTCCTCGCCTTGACCGGCGACAAGATCGACAACGTGCCGGGCATCCCGGGAGTGGGCGAGAAGACGGCAGCGGCGCTGCTCAAGGAGTTCGGCACCCTGGAAGGCGTGCTCTCGCGCGCGGGCGAGATCAAGAAGCCCAAGCTGCGCGAGAACGCGCTGGCAAACCTGGACGTCGTGCGCCGCGCCCGCAAGCTGATCGGGCTGAACCAGGATCTGCCGGTCCCCGTTCAGCTGGAGGACCTGGAGCGCAAGCCGCTCGACGAGGGGAAGGCCCGCGCGCTGTTCACCGAGCTGGAGTTCGTGCGGCTCATCAAGGATCTTCCCCGGCCCGCGCCCACTCCACCCTCGGGGGCGCGCTCGATCGCCACCGATCTGTCCGCGGTGGAGAAGCTGGTTGCCCGGGCGCGGCAGGCCGGCCGCATCGGCCTGCTCACGCTCACCAGCGCCGACGAGCCGCTGCACGACGAGCTGCTCGGCGTGGCGATCTCGCTGCCCGACGAGTCGGTGTACGTCCCGCTCGGGCACCGCCCGCGCGGCGGACCTTCCGGGGCTCTCTTCGCGCCTGCGGAGCTGGACGCGCGCAAGGCGATCGCGCTGCTGCGCCCGATCCTCGAGGACCCGCAGCTGCGCAAGGACGGGCACGATCTGAAGCGCGACCTGGTCGCCTGGAGGCGGATGGGCATCGAGCTGCGCGGCCTGAACGTCGACGCGCGCCTGGCCTCGTACCTCTTGGACCCGACCGGGCGCGATCACTCGCTGGCGCAGACGGCACGGGAGCGCATCTCCTGCGAGCTGCCCCTGCTCAAGGAGCTGTGCGAGAAGACCGGCAAGGGCAAGAAAGCCACTCCCCTCCCGGAGGTCCCGGTCGACGAGGTGGGGGCCGCGGCCGCCGCCCTCGTCGAGGGGGCGCTCCGGCTGTCCGCCGCCCTCGAGGAAGACCTGCGCGCCGATCCCGAGCTCTGGCAGCTCTATTCCGAGCTGGAGCTGCCCCTGGAAGAGGTGCTGGCGCGTGTCGAGCTGACCGGGATCTCGCTCGACGTGCCCCGCCTCGAGGCGCTGAACGGCGAGCTGGGGATCCAGATCGATCAGCTGTTGCGCGAGATCACCGAGCTGGCCGGCGAGGAGTTCCTGCCCACCTCCAACCAGCAGCTGGCGGAGATCCTCTACAAGAAGCTGCAGCTGCCGGTCTTGAAGCGCGGCAAGACGGGTCCCTCGACCGATCAGGAAGTGCTCGAGGAGCTGGCCGAGAAGCATCCGATGCCCGCCAAGGTGCTCGAGCACCGGCAGCTCACCAAGCTCAAGACGACCTACCTCGATGCGCTCCCCGCGGCCCTCGGCAAGGACGGCCGCCTGCACACGACGTTCGATCAGGCCGTCGCCGCGACCGGCCGACTGGCTTCGATCAACCCGAATCTGCAAAACATCCCCATCCGGACGCCGCTGGGCGCGCGCATCCGCGAGGCGTTCATCCCGCGCGCCGGGTGGAAGCTCCTCAGCGCCGACTACAGCCAGATCGAGCTGCGGGTGCTCGCGCACGTGTCCGGCGATCCGGTGCTCCGCGACAGCTTCCTCTCCGGAGAGGACCTGCACGCGCGCACCGCCGGCGAGACCTTCGGCGTGCCGGCGGCGGAGGTGACCCGGCAGCAACGCGACATCGCCAAGATGATCAACTACGGAATCGCCTACGGGCTCTCCTCGTTCGGGCTCGCGCACCGGCTGGGCCTGCCGCAGTCGGAGGCGCACTCGATCATCGAGCGCTACTTCGCGCGCTACGGGCGGGTGAAGGAGTGGCTCGATGCAACGATCGAGGAGGCCCGCCGGAGCGGGCGGGTGAAGACGCTGTTCGGGCGGCGCCGCTACCTGCCGGACATCAACTCCAAGAACCCGGCGGCGCGCAGCGCGGCGGAGCGCACCGCGGTGAACACGCCCATCCAGGGCACGGCGGCCGACCTGGTCAAGCGCGCCATGCTCCGCGTCGACCGCGCCCTCACCGCGCGCGCGCTGCAGGCGAAGATGCTCCTCCAGGTCCACGACGAGCTGGTCCTGGAGGCTCCGCCGTCCGAGGTCGAGGCAGTCGGTCCCCTCCTGATCGAGGAGATGAAAGGCGCCGCCGACCTCGCCGTCCCCCTCGAAGTCGACCTCGGCCAGGGCGATACCTGGGCCTCGGCGCACTGACCGACAGAGGACTGACAGATCACCGCGGAGGCGCGGAGGACGCGGAGGATCTTCCGTTTTGAAAACCAGCTCCGCGATCTCTGCGCCTCCGCGTGATCCCTTGGTCCGATCAGAGGCTTGTCGGGCGCTACTGGATCGCGAGGGTGGCGGTGCCGCGGGTGGCGGAGGGATCGGCGCCGGGAATGGAGGCGCCTACGAGGGCCTGCGCGACGCAGCGGGCGGTGTCCTCGTCGCGGGCGGCGTCCATGATCACCTGAGGGTTCTTCACGCGGCCGTCCTGCACGGTGAAGCTGACCACCAGCGCCCCGCGCCGCTTGGCAGCCTGCGCGCAGCGGTCCAGCGCTCCCTGTGCCGCGCCGAACCGATCCTTGCCCGCGTCCGGGCGCGGCATCTCGGTGTCGAGCAGGACCTTGTCCACGCGGACGCTGCGGGCGGTGCCAGGCTTGTCGACCGGGAGCCCTTCCTCGTCGGCCGACGCCACCGGGGCCGCGTCGACCTCCAGCTGCCACCAGAGCGGAAAGCCCTCCATGCGGAAGATCTTCGCCGCGGCGTTGCCCGCGCACCGCTCGCCCGACGGGCGGAAGTACACCGTCAAGGAGAGCTTTCCTTCCTTCTTCGCCGCCGCCCATTGCTTCACTTGCGCGGGCGCGGCGCGGAAGGAGACGTCGTCGACGCCGGCGAGATCGAGCGTGAGCGCGCCGTCCAGCGCCCGCAGCGCGCGATCTCCGTCGAGCTCCAGCTCCTGCTCCGCTTCCCGGTAGAGGCCGAGGCCGAAGCCGTTTGCCGGCACCCGCAGCTGGTAGGTCCGCGAGAGCGTTTGCGCGCGCGACTTCGCCGGCGAGACGCCTGGAGCGGGCTCGCCCGCAGGCTCCTTCAGGGCCGCGCAGAGGTCGCGCACCTGGTCCTCGCCGGTCAGCGCGGCCGCGTCGCGCGGCGGGACCTGCGCGGCGGCGACCAGTGCGAGGAGCGGGAGCAGCATGCGGTCAGCATAAGCGGTGTGCGCCGCGCGCCAAAGATCAGGAGACCAGCCGGATCGCCGCGGGCACCACGGTGAATGTGGCAGGAAGTCGTCCGATCAGCTCCCCGTCGGCCTCGATGTTCACCGGCCCCCGCGCGCGCTGCGAAGGCTCCAGCCGGACCGAGCGGGCCGTGGCCGTGCGCGTACCTTTCAGCTTCACGTGCGACCCGTCGTACATGGCCGCACTGCGCAGCACGAAGTCCGCAAGCGAGTATCCGCTCCAGATGGTCACGTGGAAGAGGCCGTCGTCGAGCAGCGCGCCCGGAGCGACGATCATCCCGCCGCCGAAGCAGCGCCCGTTCGCCACCGCGAAGGTGGTGACGGAGCCCTCCTGGACGGGTCCCCCGTCGAGCGACCAGCGGATCGGGACGTCCCTCCAACCTGCCAGCGCTCGCAGCGAGGCGAGCGCGAAGGTGAGCTTGCCCCCGAGCAGCTTGGTGCTCGCGTTGGCGATGCGGACCACGTCGGACCCGACCCCCGCTTCCGCGACGTTGACGAAGTAGCGCGCGGCGGGCTGCCCCTTGGGATCGACGAAATCGATGCGTCCCACGTCGATCGGCCGGCCCTTCCCCGCGAGCCGCGGTGCGCACGCGCGCAGGTCGCCGTCCAGGCCGACGGTGCGGCGCAGATCGCCGCCCGTGCCGCGCGGCAGGATGCCCAGCGCGGCCCCGGGGCGGACGGCGCGCGGCTGGTCGCCGGGGCCGGGCGCCTCGAAGAAACCGTTCACCACCTCGCTGATCGTTCCGTCTCCTCCGACCGCGATCACCAGGTCCGCGCCGTCGCGCAACGCGCGCCTGGCCAGTTCGGAGGCGTGCATCGGCCTCTCGGTGAAGGCGTGCGCGTGCTCGCCGACCGCGCCGCGCACGGCGGCGGAGATGTCGTCGAAGTGGCGCCCCGTCGCGCCGTTGGCCGCGCGCGGGTTGACGATGAGGAACGGCTTCACCGCGCCTGTTCTACCGCGACCCCCATCCAGCGGGCGAGCACGCTCACCACGTCTTCCGCGGCGAGCGCCGACGCGCAGGCCGGGCTGGCGGTGACCGCGGGCGCCCCGCACGCCTCGAGCTCGCGGCGGCGATCCTCGGCGATCGCCTGCGCGACCGCGGGCAACGTGCGCGGAAGCAGCCCGTTGGCGCCGCAGCAAGACGTGTCGGCGCCGCAGCGGAGCGGCTCGCGGACCTCCTCGACGGCGGCGGCGAGGAGCGCCCGCGGCGCGGTCAGCTCGGAGAGGCCGCGGGCCAGCTCGCAGGGATCGTGGTACGCGGCCGACTCGGGGAGCGGGGGGCGGTCGCGCAGGTCCGGCCGCGCGGAAATCGCCCGGGAGAGATACGTCGTGACGTGCTCGACGCGGCTCCCGTCCGGCAGCGCGGGCCAGCGCTCCCGCACCGCCCGCGCGCATCCCGGCGAAAGCAGGACCAGGTGCACCGGCGCCGGCCGCCGCGCGTCGCCGACCACCGCGGCGCGCGCGCGCGCCGCATGTGCCGCGAACATCTCCGGGTATCCTGCCTCCACCAGCTTGAGCCCGCAGCACAGCGCCTCCTCCGGCGCCAGCGCGAGCGGCGCCCCGACCGCGCGCGCCACCGCCA
>DATFUN010000187.1:0-5923 GCA_035260805.1 Myxococcales bacterium
ACAGGCGCCCTGGAATTCGATCATCGCGACGGGTTCGCTCGAAATCCAGTTCACCGAGCGGACCGTATCCGTCTCCTCTGCCACGCGCATAACCAGCACGCTGCGGAGAGGATGTACGGTCGCGACTTCATGGAAAGAGCGCGCGCATCGGCCGACGGGGTCAACGCCGGTCCGGGAAGTCCGTCAGGATGACCGCAGCCTATCCGCCCCGGGGCGGGACACGCTGCGTCAACCCCCACCCCAAACGAAACCGAGAACCACTTGGATCGTGCTCGGGCCCGCCGCGCACCGAGCACGAGAAGTGACCAATCATGAGCCTGCACCTGATTGTCGAGGCAAGCGACTCGGTGGCCCTCGCTCGCGGAATCCAAGGCCTCTGCGTGCGCATTGCGAGGGCGGTGAACCGCGTGCTCGTCCGCCGGGGAAAGGTGTTCGCCGATCGGTACCATGCGCGCGCGCTTCGCTCTCCCACCGAGGTCGCGAACGCGATCGATTACGTTCTGGGAAACACGATGATCCATGCGGCGCGACGGGGACGTCCTGCCGACGCGGATGCGGTGGACTTCCTCACGTCGTACGGCCATCGCCAACTGGTCGCGACGCCACGAACGTGGCTGCTCCGAATCGGATGGACACTCGGACTGCCAGCTCCGTAGCCGGTGCCTAGGACGCGGGTGGAGGGGACGGCCTGGGCCGTGCGCTACTTCGGCGCGGGCGCGGGGGTGGTCGCGGCGGTCTCTTTCACCATGCTGGCGAGCGGCTTGCCCTTCTCGACCACGTAGGTCGCCAGCACCATGGCCTTCCCGCTGCCGACGTTCTTGGCGGCGTGGATGGTCTCGGCCGGGATGAAGAAGGTGTCGCCTGCCTTCAGCTTGAGGTTGGGCTTTCCGGCCACCTCGAACTCGAGCGTGCCTTCGAGGAGGTACCCGAACTCCTCGCCGGGATGCGTATGCTTGCCGACGGACGCTCCCGGGTCGAATTCAGCGCGGGCCTGCACCACCTCGCGCCCCGGGACGCCGATGTCGTGCTTCTGCAGCTCGACGCGCTTGAAGCCGGGCGCCTGCGCCTTGAGCGATCCCGTTGCCCAGAAGCCGGCCAGCGCCGCAGCACAAACGGCCACCACCACCGTGAGTCTTCGCTGAGTCATGATCGTTCCCCCTTGCAAGTGACGAGCGCGGGGATGCTACACCCTTCCCGCGCGATCGTCCTGCGCGCTGCGGGATGATGGCGAACCTCTCCTTCCGGAGGGCACCGTGCAGAGTCCCGATTCCCGCCCTTCCCGCCGCACCGTGATGAAGCTCGCCGGAGCCGGCCTCGCGGCGAGCCCCTTCGCCCTGCGCACGGCCGCTGCCCAACCTGCGCCGGAGAAGACTTGGAGCGCGGACTACTGGGCCAAGAAAGGTAGCGTGTCCTTGTACCTGTTCCGCAAGCGGCCGGGCGCGCCGGCCAAAGGGGAGCCGGACAGGCCCGTGCTCTTCCTCGTGCACGGCTCGTCGGTGTCGTCGCGCCCGACCTTCGATCTCTCGGTTCCCGGGAAGGGTGAGTACTCGCTGATGAACGTCTTCGCCGGATACGGATTCGACGTCTGGACGATGGACCACGAGAGCTACGGGCGCTCGTCGCGCACCGAAGGAAACTCGGACATCCGCAGCGGCGCCGAAGATCTCCTGGCGGGCAGCGCGCTGGTCGCGCGCGAGACGGGGCAGAAGAGAGTGCACTTCATGGGCGAATCGTCCGGCGCGCTGCGCGCGGCGGCGTTCGCGGTGGCGCACCCCGAGCGCGTCGACCGCCTGGTCCTGATGTCGTTCACCTATACCGGCGCGGGATCCCCGACGCTGCAGAAGCGCGCCGAGCAGGTCGAGTACTTCCGCACGCACAACCGCCGCAAGCGCGACCGGGAGATGATCCGGAGCATCTTCACCCGCGACAAGCCGGGCAGCGCCGACCTCGCGGTGGCCGAAGCGATGGCCGATGCCGAGCTCCCGTTCGGTGACACCATCCCGACCGGAACGTACCTCGACATGACCGCGAACCTCCCGGTGGTCGATCCCAGAAAGGTGCTCGCGCCGACGCTGGTCGTGCGCGGTGAATACGACGGGATCGCCACCGAGCAGGACCTGCTCGACTTCTACCGCAAGCTGCCCAACCCGGACCGCCAGTTCAGCATCCTGCCCGGCCTCGCGCACTCGCTGGCGCTCGGAATCAACCGCAAGCTCTTCTGGCATTGCGCACGGGCCTTCCTGGAGTCGCCGCGCGCGGCGCCGATCTGAGCGCTCCCGCTCATTTGGTGCCATAAATGCGCTCCTCGGCGCTTCCGGCCGCCCAGCGGTCGGGTGGCCGAGAAGGGGGTTCTCCCATGTCGCTCCGCTCGATCTCGCAGACAGCGTCATTCGCCATGCTCGTCGCCACCGCTGCAGCCGCCCAGCAGCCTTCGCAACCCGCCAAACCGGCGGCGCCCAGCTCCTACGCCATCCCCATCGGCACTTCGATCTCCCTCGACGTAGCCAGGAAAGCTGCCGCCGCGGCGTCGGCCGAGGCAAAGAAGAACGGCTGGTTCATGGCCATCGCGGTGGTCGATCCGGCCGGTACCCTGGTCTACTTCGAGAAAGCCGACACGACGCAGCTCGGCAGCTCGCAGGTCGCCATCGGCAAGGCGCGATCGGCGGCCCTGTACAAGCGCCCGACCAAGGTATTCCAAGACAGCCTGGAGAAGGGCGGCGCCAACCTGCGCATCCTCGCCCTGGAGGGAGCGGTGCCGGTCGACGGCGGCGTGCCGCTGCTCGTCGACGGAAAGCTGATCGGCGCGCTGGGCGTCTCCGGCGATCTAGCCGAGCACGACGGGCAGTGCGCGGCCGCCGGAGCGGCCGTGCTCGTGACCGCCACGGCGGCTCGCTAGTCGGCGCCGACCGGGCCCATGGACACCGGGCCCGGCGGCTGCGCAGTCTTCGGGCACGCCGGCTCGTCGGCAGGCAGCTTGGAACCGGTGCCCCTGCGGACGGCGGGCTTGCGCGCCTGAGCGCAGCCCTCGCTGGGCTTGATCACCGTCCTGGGCGTCACCAACACCGGGGCCGGCTGGGCTGGCTGCGCCGGCGCGCCGTGCACCTCCACCACCGTCGCCGGCGCGGACTGCACGGGCGGCTGGTCGGAAGTGCGCAGGTCGCTCTCGGTCTTCGCCGTCCCGGTGCTGGTCGCGGTGGCGACGGCCGCCGGGGCCGGCTTCTTGGCCGCCTCTCCCAGCGCGGAGACCATCTTGTCGCTGCTCTGCTTCAAGAACTCGCGATCGCCTTCGCTCACGGTGCGCAGCGACTCGCGGTCCTGGCTCACCTCGGCCAGGCGCGACTTGAGCGCGGAGTTCTCCGCTTCCTGCCGCAGCGCGGCGGATGCCTCGTTCATGCAAGTCTGCGCGATCTTGTCGTCGGACTCCTGCGGCGGGATCGGATCGCCCCGCGTCCAGGCCGCGATCGCGCGGTTCTGCCAGCGGAAGTCCGCCTGCGCCATGCATTCCTGGACCAGACGCGCCACCCGGTCCTGCGCCCAGACCGGCGCTGGCTTGGTGCAGAAACCGAGCTCCTCGGACACCCTGCTCGGCCACTTCTCGGTCTGCTTCACCCAGCAGCCCTCGCGCTGGAGCATCCGCGTCGACGTGCACCCGAGCACCGCGCAGCAGCACACCGCCCCCAATAGCCCCACCCGCCTCATGGACCCTCCCTGGCCGCTGATCGGCGAGCGGACCCGCGAAGCGAGCTCCGTCACGCCCGAAGATCAAGCTGGCCAGCCGGAGCTACGCGCGGAAGAGCCGCAGTGCGGGCGCGCGACGGGGCGCCCGGCCGCCTGCCCGAGGCGAAAGGTCACTTCGCGAGCGCGCTGGCGTCCTTCCAGATGCTGCGATCGACGAGCCGCTCGTAACCTACCGGCGCCTTCCCCGGCTTGATGCCGCCGAGGTCCTTCTCGACCGTGACCACCGCCTCGAGGTTGGTCTTGGTCAGCCCGTCGTTTCCTACCGGCCAGAAGGAGATGCCCGCGAACCGCGGCAGCGATTCCTTGGCGAGCTTCGGAGTGCGGCCGGTCACCGTGGCGATCCGCGCCACGCGCTCGGCGTGAGCCGGGTCGAGCATGTACTTGGTCGCGTCGATCAGCCCCGCGACCATGCGCACGAACGCGTCGCGCTTCTTCTCCAGATTGTCCTTGGTCGCAACCAGGATGAGGTAGTGGCTGAGCTGGTTCACTTCCTTGAACGACGAGATCACGGTGAGCGGCTTCCCGGTCTGCTCCTCCAGGACGGGTACGTCGTCGAGGTGCAGGACGCCCACCTTGAGCTGGCCGGCGACCATCGCGGCGCCCACGTTGGTGCTGAGCGCGACCAGCTTCACCTGATCGATCTTCAGGGCGCACGGCCGGATGAGCTGCTCGAGCGCCACCGAGCGGGCGCCGCCCACCGAGTCGACGCCGACCGCCTGGCCCTTCACGTCCGCGCATTTGCCGAGCGCCGGATCGGTGGCGGCGAGCAGCCAGTCCGGGTGCTCCAGTCCGTAGATTCCGACCAGGTTCACGCCCGCGTTCGAGATCATGCGGACGATGACCGGGGTCGGCGACAGCGCCACGTCGGGATTCCCCGCCACCACGGCCTGCGCGGCGGCCGCGCCGGAGTCGAACGGCCGGACATCCACGTCCACGCCGTGCTTCTTGAAGAAGCCCTCCTCCTTGGCTACGTAGACGACCACGCTGCCGAACACCGGCGGCACTCCAGGCACCGCGAACGAGAGTTTCTGCTCTGCCGCCGCGGCTCCTCCATGGATCGGGATCGCCGCCGCCAACGCCGCGAACAGGACCCGCCCTGCGCCGACTCGTGCCATGGTCATTCGTTTTCCTCCCGATCAGCCGAACAGGCCGGCGGTCAGGCCGCCGTCGATGGAAATGGTCTGGCCCGTGACGTATCGGGCCGGCTCGCCGCAGAGAAACACCGCCAGCGGCGCGTACTCCTCGGGCGAGGCGGCGCGTTTCATCGGGATGCGCGCGAGCGCCTCCTGCTTCTTCTCGGGCGTGCCGTAGAGCGCGCGGAAGCGGTCGGTCTCCACCAGGCCGGTGGCGATCGAGTTGACGGTGATTCCTTCGGCCGCGACCTCGACGGAGAGCGTCTTCAGCGCGGAGACCACCGCCGTGCGAAAGGCGTTCGAGAGCACCAGCGTGGGAATCGGCTGCTTCACCGAGACCGATTCCAGCGCCACGATCCGCCCCCACCGCCGCTGGCGCATGCCCGGAAGCACCGCCTCCACCAGCCGCAGCGCGCTCTGCATCGTCAGCGCGTACGCGGCGTCCCAGTCGCGCGCGCTCATCTGCGTGTACGTGCCGGGCCGCGGACCGCCGCCGTTCACGATCAGGATCTCCACCGGCCCCAGCTGCGCCTCCGCGTCTCGAACCGCGCGAACCAGCGAGTCCGCATCGGTCTGGTCCGCGACGTACGCGCGGGCGTCGGGCGCTCCGGCCTTCCTGGCCCGGGCGACCACGTCCTCGAGCCGTTCGCGGCGCCGGGCGGCGACCGCGACCTTCGCGCCTTCGCGCGCCAGCGCCAGCGCGACGGCCTCGCCGATGCCCGAGCTGGCGCCGGTGACGAGCGCCACCTTGCCACGGAGACCCAGGTCCATTGGCTACGTCTGCCTGAGGTACTGGTCGGTGCCGTCCAGCCAGTCCCTCCGCGGAGGGTCGAAGATGTCCACGTCGAGCGTGTCCTCCAGCGCCTCCGCCGAATGCGGCAGGTTCGAGGGGATGGTCAGCACCTCGCCGGCGCGGACGTCGACCTGCTGCGCCCCGTCCGCGCCGAGCCGGAACCGCAGCGCTCCCTCGAGGACGTACGTGATCTGCTCGTTCTCGTGCTGGTGGCGAGGCACCACGCAACCCTTCTTGAGATACACGTGCGTGATCATCA
>DATFUN010000188.1:0-3100 GCA_035260805.1 Myxococcales bacterium
CCCGCCGCACCCGGCCGAACAGCAGGAAGGCGACCACCGCGGCGGCGATCAGCGCGCCGGCGCCGAGCGCCAGCGGAAGCTTGCTCTTCCTCGACGCCTGCGGCCTTGCGCCCTCGCGCGCGCCGGCGATCAACTCGGCCGTGGTGGGCCGCAGACCCGGCTTGGGATCCTCGGTCTTGTCCGAGGGAAGCGTGAACTTCTCGCCCGGTGCGCAGAAGCGGAACTTGAGGTGGCCCAGCTCGACCGTGTCGCCGGGCTTCACCGCGCTGATGGCGTAGAGCTCCCCGTTGATGTGCACGCCGTTGGCGCTCTTGTTGTCCACCACCTTCCAGGCGGCGTCCTCGAGCACGAACCGGGCGTGCTGCCGGCTCATCGACTGGTGGTCGATGGCGATGTCGTTCTCCTCGCTGCGCCCGATCTTCACCTCGGTGCGCATGAGGAAGAATTCCTTCCCGCGGACGTTGCCCGTGAGGCCCACCAGGCGCGGCATCTCGCCCTTCTGCAGGTCGCGCGCCTCGACCTGCGGCGCGCCCTTCATGATGTCGCTGACCCGGATGATGGCGGTTGCGCCGCCCGCGGTGGGAGCGGGCGTAGCGGCACCGCCGGGGGCGGGCGAGGAGGGCGAGGCGGGCTCCGGCGCGGCCGCCGCAGGGAGCTGTCCTGGAGGCTGGGTGATCGCCGCGGGCCTCTGCGCCATCGCTCCCGGCGGAATGGTCGTGCGGCCGATCTTCGGCTGGGTGGGAGGAGGCGTGCTGGGCAGCTCGATCCGGCCCTGGACGCCGAGATCGTAGTCGCCGATCTCGATCAGGTCGCCTTCCTTGATCCGGGTGGGAGCGGCGATGCGCTCGCCGTTCACGCGCACGCCGTTGTACGAGCCGAGGTCCTCGATGAGCAGCGAAGCATTGTCCTTCTTCAGACGCGCGTGCCGCCGGGAGACGTTGCGCTCGCTCAGCTTGATGGTGTTCCCATCCTGGCGCCCGATGGTGATCTCTTCGCGCACGAGCGGGACGACGGTCTTGCGCCCCTCGTCGTCCTCGATGATGAGCTTCATGAGGTCCTCCGCCCCAGGCGCCTGCCAGCCTGGGGCGAGTGGTGAGCGAGGGCCTGCCGCGTAGCCCCCTCAGTGCTCATCCTAGTGCACATGCCCGCATGGACGGAAGAAGCGACTGTCGCGTCGCCGACGGTCGGGAATGCCGCGTTGCGTCCAGGGTCCACGCGCGAAATGCTGGCCGTTTCCGGCGTTCCCTGGGTCACGGTCCTCTTCCTGCTGGCCTGCGCTTGGGTGCTGCTGGCGGCCGGCGGGATGAGGGGCGCCCTGTCGGTTTCCGGACTGCTGGCGTATGGCGCCAAGGCGACTCCGCTGATCCTCGACCGCGGCGAGACGTGGCGGCTGCTCTCGGCCAACCTGTTGCACAAGGACCTGTTGCACCTCGCCTTCAACGCCTTCGCCATCTGGAACGTGGGGGGCGCGCTGGAGAGGGCGGTGCGGCCGGCCGATTACCTGGCGCTGATCATCTTTACCGCGCTCGGAACCACCGTTGCCTCCGCGGTCGGCGCCGACTCCATCTCGCTGGGCGCGTCGGGCATCGCCTTCGGCGTCCTGGGGGCCTCCGCCACCTTCGGCTGGCGGCGCGCGGTGCGCGGCCGGCTGCGCGCGCATTTCGGGCTCAGGTTGTTGCCCTGGCTGTTCGCGCTGTTCCTCGCCGGGCTGGGATCGGCGGGAGTCGACAACTGGGGGCATGGCGGGGGGCTGCTCGCCGGCGCTGCCTGCGGGCTGTTCCTGACCCCGCGTCTGTGGCCGGGTGAAGCCGCGGCGCGACGGCTCGCCGGCGCGACCGGCGCCCTGCTCGGCACGGTATCGATGGGCATGTTCGCGGCGCCGGCGCTTCCCGTGCTGGGAGGGGCGCGCGAAGCTCCGCTGGGAAGCTGGGTGCAGGTGCCGCTCGGGTGGCGCAACGCGGCCTCCTCCCCCGAGCAGATCTCGTACACCAACGGGCTCACCACCCTCTGGCGGAGCTCGGTCACGCTCTTGTCCTTGCCGACCTGCCGGGGCGCGGGCGACATCGTGCGCGCGGCGGTGACGCGCGACCTGTGGCGGCTGGCGGACGTGGGCGCGCTGCGCGGTCTCGACGTGGGGGCGCCGCAGCGAGGGCACACGGCCGGGACGGTGCGCGTCTTCGCCACGGTGCTGGGCGAAGACGGGCAGGCGCATCTGGAGATGGTCTGCGTGGAACGCGACCGCACCGCGCTGTCGGTGCTGGTGCTGCAGCCGCTCTCGGAACGGCCGACCGGCCTGGCGGAGAGGATCGCCCGCACGGTGCGCTGGCCGGTGGTGCCTTCGGGGCCCTGACGGACGCTCTACGGGGCGATCGCGAACCGCGCCGAAGCGGACGAGCGCAGGCCGACGGCATCGGTGGCGGTGAGCACCGCTTCGGCCGCCGTCGCCGACGGATCGAGCGCGCCCGTGTCCACCGCCATCAGGAACGCGCCGTCGAGCTGGCGCGCGAGGGTCGCTCCCGCGGAGGCGAACACCGTCACCGGCGACGCGTCGAACACGTGCGCGCGGAGCTCCACGATCGTGCCGCGCACGACCGGCCGCGCAGGCACCGAGGCCGCGTCGATGAACACCCGCGGGGCCAGGTCGTCGAGCGAGAGCGCGTCGGTGAGCACGGTCGCGTGGCCCAGGTCGTCGACGACCGAGATCTCCAGCGGGACCAGGCCCTCGACGCCTCCGGGGACGAGCTGAAGCGGCACCTCGAAGCGCAGCCGCGCGCCCGGTTCCCCCGTCGCCTGCACGGAATGGGCGGCGATGCGCAGCGACCCGCGCGCTGCCTCGGCCCCGCCGTGCGCGCGCTCGACCCGGACGCGCACGGTCGCGGTCTGTGCGCGCCCCAACGAGGTCCGCGGCACCTCCTCGAGCGCGGCGCGGGGCGGCGACTGGCAGACTCCTTCGGCGCAGAACAATCCGGGCGGACCGCCGCCGCAGTCGGCGTCGACGCTGCAGCTCCCTCCCGGATCGGGAACGCAAGCGGCCAGCGCGAGCGCCGCACCCGCGGCCGCCCCGCATGCGCAGGCAGCGCGCCTCACCACCACAGCGCCA
>DATFUN010000189.1:0-5819 GCA_035260805.1 Myxococcales bacterium
TTCGGAGCGACCGCCTCGAAATCGGGGACGCCCCGCGGGTTGAGCAACCCGCGCAATTCGTCCAGCGGCGCGGCGTTGGGCAGGTCGCGCTTGTTGTACTGGATGACGTACGGGATCTTGTCCAGGTCATAGCCCTGCTCGGCCAGGTTGGTGCGCAGGTTCTCCACCGACTCGACGTTCGCCTCGGTGCGCTCCACCTGGCTGTCGCCGACGAAGACGACGCCGTCGACGCCCTTGAGGATGAGCTTGCGGGACGCGTCGTAGAACACCTGCCCGGGCACGGTATAGAGGTGGAAGCGGGTCTTGAACCCGCGGATCTCGCCCAGGGACAGCGGCAGGAAGTCGAAGAAGAGCGTGCGCTCCGTCTCCGTCGCCAGGGAGATCATCTTCCCTTTCGCGTTCTGGTTCGTGTTCGCGTAGATGTACTGGAGATTCGTCGTCTTTCCGCACAGCCCCGGCCCGTAATAGACGATCTTGCAGTTGATCTCGCGCGAGCTGTAGTTGATGAAAGACATTCCGGCGGCGCCCCTTACTCGCTGAAGAGGTTGTCGATGTCGTCGTCGGTGATCTCGGCGAACGGCGAGCCGGCGCCGGGCACCTGCACCTTCTTCAGGAGCCCGTCGAAGATCTTGTTCAGCTCGTCCGACGCCTTCTTCACGCGCAGCCTGACCAGCCCCAGCGAGCTGCGCGCGTCGAAGATGACCACCAGGATGACTCGGCCGCCGATCACGGAAATGTGGAGGTTGTCGCGCTCTCCCTCGTGGAAGAGGATGGAGAATTCCTTCTCGCCGATCAGCTTGGCGAGGCCGCCGGTCGCGGCGATGTTGCCCGCGGTGAGCGAAGCGAGCGAGGTGGTGTCCAGGTCCTGCGTAGCCCCGACCGAGGCGATGAGCTGCCCGTTCTTGTCGACGAGGAAGACGATCTTTGCGTTCGCTTCGCGCGCCAGCCGCTCGCAGACCACGCTGATCTGCTGGAATTCTTCATCGTACATGACCATCTGCGGCTGCATTCGGGTTCGACCTCGCCGAGGTGGATCGGGTGCATCGACGCTAACAGAGCGACACACCCCGAGCAAGATTGCGGATTTCGGCGTTTTCAGGCGCGCCGGTGCGACCGCCGACTACACTTCGCGACGGCCGGAGAGAGCGCGCGCGAGCGTGACCTGGTCGGCATACTCCAGCGCGCCGCCCATCGGCATGCCCTGCGCAATCCGCGTGACGCGTACGCCCAATGGCTTGATCAATCGCGTCAGATACAGCGCGGTGGCCTCTCCTTCCACCGTCGGATCGGTGGCGACGATCACTTCCTGCACGTCGCCGTGCAACCGCGCGAGCAGCTCCTTGAGCTTCAGCTGATCGGGACCGACGCCGTCCAGCGGCGAGAGGGCTCCGTGGAGCACGTGATAGCGGCCGCGGAACTCCCGGGTGCGCTCCACCGCGAGCAGGTCGGGGACCGATTCGACCACGCAGATCATCTTCGCGTCGCGCTGCGGGTCGGCGCAGACCGCGCACGGATCCTGCGCGGTCAAGTTGCAGCAGGTCGAGCACAGGCGCACCTCGCGCTCGAGCGCCAAGAGCGCGTCGGCCAGGTCGCGCGCGTACTCGGGCGGCGACTCGAGGACGTGGAAGGCGAGGCGCTGCGCGGTCTTCTCCCCCACCCCCGGGAGCTTCGCCAGCAATATCGTGAGCCTTGCGATCGGGTCCGCTGCTTTCATGTGCGGGCAGCGACCGCGAGGCGCCAGGCGAAGGCCGCAGGCCGGTTCACGGCATCATCCCGGGGAACATGTCCTTGAGATTCGCCAGCGGACCGCCTTGCGCCTGCGCCAGCTGCTGCGCCGCGCGGAGCGCCGAGTTCACCGCCGCGAGGACCAGGTCCTCGAGCATCGCGACGTCCTTCGGATCGACCACCTTCGGGTCGATCTGTACCTTGAGCAGCTCGCCTCTTCCGTTGGCGGTGACGGTCACCATCCCGCCGCCGGCCGTGCCGGTGACTTCCTTGCGGGCCAGCTCCTCCTGGGCCCGCTTCATCTGCTCCTGGATCTGCTGCGCCTGCTGAAACAGCGCGTTCAGGTCGAAGCCCGCCATCGCCTACTCCTCGCCGAGGTCCCTCACATCTTCGATCTCGCCGCCGAGAAGTTCCACCGCGGCGCGCACCGCCGGGTGCTCCCGGCCGGCCTGCAGGCGCTCGGCCTTCCGTTCCTTGCGAACGCGCTCCTTCTCGTCGTGCAGGCTGGACTGCGGCGCCTCGGGCGCCTGCTCGATGCGCAGCGCCACCTTCGCGCCCAGCACGCGGGCGAACGCGGCCTCGACCGCGGACCGCATCTCGCGATCCTCGAGCAAAAGCGCGTCGTTCGGATTGCGGAAGGCGACGGAGACGGCGCCGTTCTCGATGCGCAGCGGGAGCGCCCGCTCCAGGGCGGCCGCGGCGGTCATCTTGCGGGCCGCGCGGACGGCTTCGACGAGGATGCGCCAGCGCTGGTCGAGCGGCGCCGCGGCATCGGAGGCGATGGGGTGCGGGCCGCCGTTCGACGTCGAGAGCGAGGTCGGGGTCGAGTTGGAGGCCGAGGTCGGGGTCGAGGAAGATGTCGAGGGCACGGTCGAGGAGGACTCGCCCTCGGCGCCCAAGGTGGCGCGGAGCGCGGCGCCGTTCTCCGCGAGCGTGCGGGCGCCGAAGGACGGAGCGCGCGCAGCCGCTGGAGCAGGTTTTGCCGCCGCACCCATCCGCGACGAGAGCTGCTCCACCCTCTGCACCAGGTCCGGCAGCGCGCCCGACGGGGCCAGGTGCACCGCGCGAAGCAGGGCCACCTCCAGCGCGTGGCGCGGGCTCGCCGCCTTCGCGACGTCGTCCTGCGCCTGCTGCAACAGCTCGAACACGCGGGCGAGCTGCGCCCCGTCGTGCTCGCGCGCCTCCGCCGCGAGGGCGCGCAACTCGTGGTCCGGTAGGTCCTGCTTCACCCCGGGCAGGGCGGCCAGGACCAGGTTCCGCGCCTGCGCGGCCAGCTCCTCCGCCAGCCGCTTGAAATCCGCGCCCGACTCGTAGGCGCGCACCACCCCTTGCAGCGCGGCCGCCGGATCGCGCCGGAGCACGGCCCGCACGGTGTCCGCCACCACGCCTTGATCGAGCGCCCCCAGCGTCTCGACCGCTTCCGCTTCGCCGATCTCCCCCGCGCCGGCGTGCGCCGCGAAGAGCTGGTCGAGCAGGCTGAGCGCGTCTCGCATGGACCCGGCCGCCTGCCGCGCTACCAAGGACAGCGCCGCATCGGCCACCTGGACGCCTTCCGCCTGGGCGATCTCGCGGAGCCGGGTGACGATCTTCCCCAGCGGGACCAGCTGGAAATTGTGCCGCTGGACGCGCGAGAGGATGGTCGCGGGCAGCTTCTGCGGATCCGTAGTTGCCAGGAGGAACTTGATGTGGCCGGGCGGCTCTTCCAGGGTCTTGAGCAGCGCGTTGAACGCGGCGCCGCTCAGCATGTGCACCTCGTCGACGATGTAGATCTTGTAGCGGTCGCGCGCCGGCAGGTACTTGGCGGCCTCGCGCAGCGCGCGCACGTCGTCGACGCCGTTGTTGGAGGCTGCGTCGATCTCCTGCACGTCGACGTCGGTGCCGGCGGCGATGTCGGTGCACGGGCCGCAGGTCCCGCACGGTTCGGCGGTGGGGCCGTTCGCGCAATTGAGCGCGCGGGCGAGGATGCGAGCGCTGGTCGTCTTGCCGCAGCCGCGCGGACCGGTGAAGAGGAAGGCGTGCGCCACGCGCCCGGTGCGCAGCGCGTTGGCGAGCGTGCGGACCACGTGCTCCTGGCCGGTCAAATCGGCGAAGCGCTGCGGCCGGTACTTGCGCGCGAGGACGAGGTACGGAGTGGTCATCGGGTGGACGAGGCGCTGGACCGGAGACCGGGCACACGGTTGAAGCCGCTACCGTTGCTCCCTTCCGGGCCTGGCGGGTTCACGACCCGCCGTCGCCCGGTCCCCGGTCCAGCGCCCCTTCAAAGGTGGGAGGGCAAATACCACGAACGCGCTGGCGGGTGGTGTACTGCCGCGCCCGACCGGCCGCAACGCGCCCTGGGTGCGCAACCGTTTGAGCGCTCACCCGAAAGCGGCACCGGCCGGTCGATGGCCTGCTGCAGCCTTTCGCCTGCGGCCAGCGACCGCGCCTGGGGCGCTCGGGAACTCCTCGACGATGCGCGGCGCCCGGAATCTGACATTTGGAGCCGGAATCCCGCGGCGTTTCGGACACTTCACTCCCAGCAGCTTGCGGGAGCCAGCCCCCGGGCCTATGTCGCATGCGCGATGGAGAAGCGAGCATCCAAGACCGCGTACTTCCTCAATCGGGCCCTTGGATACCTGGCCCTGATCGGCCGCAACGTCAGGCTCCCGGACGCCGCCGGCGTGTGGGTGATGGTCGCGGATGCCGAGCGCGCCCCCTGGGAAGTCGCGGAGCTCCTGGTGGCCAGCTATCCCGGCGTCGACGCGAACAATCTGCCGTTCATCGCGCTCCTCACCGACTTCGACGTGGATGAGTTCGAGGGCGAAGTGCAGACGACCACTCCTCCGCCGGCAGAAGTCGTCACCGTGGCGACGGGGGAGACCGAGGCGGCGGAGCAGACGGACGAGGCAGCGGCGGAAGGCGAACCCGTGGTCGTTCCCGAGACGACGCGGTAAGGCGCGCGCGAACCTTCCGGGACTTGCGTCGGATACGCTATTTCCATGCGAGCCAAGGCGGCAGCGACGGGCGCAGGCTGACCGGCTTGCCGTCTTGAAACTCGGCAACCTGCTGGAACGGACTTGTGAGGTCGCTGTTGTCGTAGACGAGTACGTGCGGCAGCGAGTGGATCGCGCGAGTGAGATTTGCCTGCGTACGCGGGAAGCGCGCTATGAGTTTGTCATCGGGGACGTCGTGGCCTCCCTGAAGCACGCGCATCGCCACGCGTTGCTGCGAGACCTCGACACTGTCGACGCCGATATAGCAGAGGACGACCGTGTAGCCCTTCTCCGCCGCTGCTTTGCGCAAGAACTCCACCTTGTCGCCCACTGGATCCGAGAGCACGGTCTCGAACACGAAGCTCTCGCCTTGCTCCACCAGCGTCTTGCGCAGCTCGTTCGCAAGATGCGCGCCCTCCCGGGCATCGACCGCGAGCTCGCGCGCCAGGTCGTCGGCATTCACGAAGCGCAAAGCGGCCGGCGCGAGATACACGGCATGGAAGGTCGATTTGCCGGCGCCGTTCGGTCCGGCGACGGCGACGATGATGGGCCTCGCATCGAAGGGCGAAATCACTTCGATTTGGCGGGCTTGAACTCCCGGTTCACGAAGCGCCCCACCCGGCGAGTCCCGTCCT
Organism: Myxococcales bacterium; assembly: GCA_035260805.1. Lineage (GTDB taxonomy): Bacteria > Myxococcota > Myxococcia > Myxococcales > 40CM-4-68-19 > VBKO01. The sequence continues at coordinate 5,333 of DATFUN010000189.1, forward strand.
CGTCGATCTTGACGAGGAAACCGGGGCGCCCGGGAGCCGGCTCGAAATGCGGATATGGACGCGACGCCAGGTGCGCGGCCAAGCGCTGACGGCCTTCGTCCGTATCGACCGACTTGAGGCACTCCGAGAGCAGCCGCGCTTCCCCGCGCTGCTTGAGCCGGAGAACCTCCTCCGTCCGGAGCGCAAGCTCGGCCGCGCGACCGAGACGCGCCCAAAACTCGATCTGGCTTGCGATCGAGCGCTCGGTGATCTCGCCCACCAGGCGAGCGTCCAGCACTAGAGCGTCGGAAAGCTTGACGGGCTGGCCCATGTCCCAAAGGGTAGCATTTTGCTACCCGGCAGGCAACCTGGGCTAGGTACGAAGCAAATTGGCGGAGAGCGAGGGATGTGGCCCGGTGATGCTTCCTGTCTGAATGGCGCCTGAACGGCGGACGGCGCGCGGGGGCTGATCGCCGCAGTGAACCGTGCGCCAATCGCCGTGGGTTGA
>DATFUN010000190.1:0-2093 GCA_035260805.1 Myxococcales bacterium
GCGAGGACGTGGGCAACGCGGATCCTCGCGCGCTGCAGGTGTCCGTCGACGCCCTCCGGGCGTTCGAGCTGGTCGGCCTGCCCGAAGGCGTCTTGCCGATGACCCAGGCCGCGACCTTCCTCGCCACCTGCCCGAAGAGCAACTCGGTCCTCACCGCCTACGCCAAGGCGCGCTCGGCGGTCCTGGAGCGGGGGCCGCTGCCCGTCCCCCTGAAGCTGCGCAACGCGCCCACTCCGCTGATGAAGTCGATGGGCTACGCGGGCGGCTACCGGTACCCGCACAACTTCGAGGGACACTATGTCCCCGAGGAGTACCTTCCGGACGAGCTGCAGGGGAGCCGCTTCTACGAGCCCAGCGAGTCGGGCGAGGAGGCGCGCATCAAGGAGCGGCTCGAGGCGGTCCGGAAGCAGCGGGACGGGAAGTAGTGGGTCTGGTGCACGTCGGCGCGGTGAAAAGAACACCGCCGCCGAATACGGCGACGAGTGGTGGTACAACGCCGCGCCCCTATGCTCGACCTCTCCGGCCTGAACCCCCAGCAGCGCGCGGCTGTGCTCCAGACCGAGGGTCCGGTGCTGGTGCTGGCCGGGGCGGGGTCGGGGAAGACCCGCGTCATCGCCCACCGCGTCGTCCACCTGCTCGACCGAGGAGTGCCCGCCCGCTCCATCCTGGCGGTCACCTTCACCAACAAGGCGGCGGCGGAGATGCGCGAACGCATCGCGCGGCTCGCCGGCGATCGGCAGCGGTGCCGGGGCCTCACCGTCTCCACCTTCCACGCTTTCGGCGTCCGTGTGCTGCGGGAGCAGCGCGCGCGCCTGGGCCTGCCGGAGCGGTTCGCCATCTTCGACGCCGGTGATCAGGCCGCCCTGGTGAAGCGCCTGCTCCGCGAGGTGAAGATCGAGGATCGGCGGTTCGACACCGGGCGGGTGCTGGCGATCCTCTCCCGCCTGCGCACCTCCGGCGAGGCCGGGCACCCGGACGACGAGTACGAGCTGATCGCCGCCGAGCTGAAGCCTCGCTACGAGCTGGGGCTGCGCACGATGGGCGCGGTGGACTTCGACGACCTGCTGCTCCTGCCCATCCGCCTCTTCGACGATCGCGAGGTGCTGGAGCAGTACCAGCGCCGCTACCGCTACCTGCTCGTCGACGAGTACCAGGACACCAACGAGGCGCAGTTCCGCCTGCTGTCGCTGCTCGCGGGCATGCGTCGCAACCTGTGCGCGGTGGGCGACGACGACCAGAGCATCTACGCCTGGCGCGGCGCGCAGGTGCGCAACATCCTCGGGTTCGACGCGACCTTTCCGGGTGCCACCGAGGTCTTCCTCGAGCAGAACTACCGCTCGACGGGGGCCATCCTGGAAGCGGCCAACGCCGTCATCGGCAAGAACCCGGGCCGCAAGCCCAAGCGGCTGTGGACCGACCGCGGGCGCGGGGCCAACGTGCGCCTGGTCTGCGCGCCCGACGACGATTCCGAGGCCCGGTACGTGGCGGACGAGGTCCTGCGCATCGTCTACGAAGAGAAGGTGCCGCTGGACGAGATCGCGGTGCTGTACCGGACCAACGCGCAGGCCCGGCCGCTGGAGGAGGCGCTGCGGCTCACCGGGGTGCGCTACCGCGTGGTCGGCGGGACCTCGCTCTTCGACCGCAAGGAGGTCCGCGACCTGATCGCCTACCTGCGCGCCGCGCTGAACCCACGCGACGAGGTCTCCCTGCTCCGCATCGTGAACGTGCCGGCGCGGGGCATCGGCGACCAGACGGTCGCCCGGGCGCAAGAGCTGGCGCGCGCACGGGGTGTGCCGGTGTGGGAGGTGCTCTGCGCCGGAGCTCCGGAGCTGGGCCACGCGGCCGATCGGATCGCGGACTTCGTCGGCCTCCTCCAGCGCTACGGCGAGCGACTCTCGCGCATCGGCTTCTCCGCCGCGGCACGCGACCTCTGCGAGGAGGTGGGGCTCTTCGAGGAGGCCCGCCGGGGAGCGCAGAGCACGCAGGCGCAGTCGCGGCGGGTGGAGGCCCTGGAGGGGCTCTTGCGGCAGCTGGCGGCCTTTGAGCAGCGCACATCCACGTCCGCCTCAACCTCCGCCTCCCCCTCGACCTCA
>DATFUN010000191.1:0-14885 GCA_035260805.1 Myxococcales bacterium
GCTCGCGCTCCAGCTCGGGCGAGCGGCTCATGTGCTGCTGGGCGCGCTGCTCGAGCCAGTCGCGCGCCGCCGCGTGCGCGGCAAAGCGCTTGGCCGCCTCGAGCACCAGGGCGACCGGGCTCGTGCGCGCCTCGGGCACCGCGGCCAGCTGCTCGGGCGACTGCGTGTCGATGCGCCAGGTCCCGCGCTCCCAGGCAAGCCCGTTGACCGCGGCATCGACCGTCTGCTGCTTCAGGGCCTGCTTGAGCTGCTCGGGAGTGAGCACGCGCGAGTACGCCAGGGCCTCGTGCAAGGCCACCTTGTTCTGCTTGGCGAACGCCACCGCGCGGTCGAAGGAGGCCTGCTTGATCACGCCCGAGACGACCTGCGCCGCGCCGGCGAGCTCGCTCTTGACGGTGCTCTGGGCGAAGCGGACCTGTCCCTTCTCGAAATGGATCAGCCGGACGGCGGTGTCCTGCGTGAGCGTGAGCAGCGCGCTCGCCTTCTGCCGCAGAAGCTCGACGAGCAGCGTGGCGGCCGGCTTTCCGGCGAGGTCGCCTTCCACGGCGGTGGCGACGCCCTGCACATTGCACGCCTTCACCAGCGCGTCGCGCAGGCGGGAGATCTCGAACGGCTTGGCGAAATACGCCTGCGGCTTGAGCCGCGCCATCAGCTCCGCGTTCGGCTGCTTGTAGACGCCGCTCACCACGATGAGCGGAAGCTCCGAGCCCCACGGCTGCCCGCGCACGAACTGGCCCACCTGGAACCCGTCCAGGTCGGCCAGCACCAGGTCGAGCACCATCGCCGAAAAGGGTTGCTTCGCCTGCGCCGCATGGGTGAGCAGGTCCTTCGCCTGCGCCCCGGACCGCGTCACCTGCGCGCCGAGGCCCAGCTCCGAGCAGATCGAGGCGATGAGCCGCGAGGCGCTCTCCTCGTCCTCGACGATCAGGACCCGTGCAGGCACTCAGTTCACCTCGAGATCGAACGGCAGGACGGCGCGGAGCGTTCCCGGTTCGCCCAGGAGGGCCAGGGCGCGCAACGCCCGGGCGGACAGCGGCCGCAAGGAGCCGGGAAGGACCTGGAGCTCGGGAAGGAAGCTGACCTCGCGCTTGCCCGCGTCGTCGAGCAGCACCGCCTCGTCCGGCCCGATGCCGGCCCGGGCCTTGGCCGAAGCGATCGCGTCGCGCAGGCCGCCCATCTTGTCCAGAAGCCCACGTTCCAACGCCTGGCTCCCGCTCCACACGCGGCCGCGGCCGAGCTCGTCGACGCGCTCGCGCGGCAACCGCCTGCCTTCGGCCACGCGGTCGACGAACTGCGCGTAGAACGCATCCACCCACTCTTGCAGCGTGCGGCGCTCCTCGTCGGTCAAGGCGCGCGCGGTGGAGAACAGGTCCGCGCTCTTGCCGCGCTTGATGGTCGTCAGCCTCAGTCCCAGCTCCCGGTACAGCTCTTCCAGGTCGAACTTCCCCACGAACACGCCGATCGAACCGGTCACCGTCGAGGGCTCGGCGTAGATCTCGTCCGCCGCCACCGCGACGTAGTAGCCGCCCGATGCGGCCACGTCGCCCATGCTCGCCACCACCGGCTTGCCCTTCTCCTTGCGGGCCCGAACCAGCTCCCGCCAGATCAGATCCGAGGCGCTTCCGTCTCCGCCCGGCGAGTCGATCCGCACCACGATCGCCTTCACCGACGGGTCGTCGGCGAGGCGGTGGATGCGCCGCGCGATCGCCTCCGAGCCAGCCACCTGGAACAGGCCGAAAGGATCCGATCCCCCCTCGCCGCGAGCGATGTCCCCCTCCACCCGGACCACCGCCACCGTCGGCGGCGGCGCCCAGCGCGGGCTCCGCACGATCGGCGGCTCCGTCCCCACCTTCTCGAGCGCGACGTGCCCGCCGACCAGCTTCCCAACCTCCTCTTCGAGCTGGTCGGGATACACGAGCCCGTCGACCAGCCCCTGCGCCTGCGCTTCCTGGGGGGTCTGGAGACCGCGATCCAGGAGGCGCCGGAACTTCTCCTCGTCGAGGTGCCGCGCCTGGGTGACGCGCCGCACGTAGCGGCCGAAGACGTCGTCCAGAAGAGCGTTCACCACCTCGCGCTGCTCGCTCGACATGTCCCTGCGGGTGAAGAGATCCGGCGCCGTCTTGTAGGCGCCGACGCGGACGAACTCCGCCTTCACACCGAGCTTGTCGAGGCCCGCGCCGGCGAACAATGCCGTCGCGGAGAAACCGTTGACCGCCAGGACTGCCTGCGGGGCCGCATACACCCTGTCGGCCGCAGATGCGACACTATAGTCGAGGTCTCCGGCCGATTCCAAGTAAAAGGCGACCTTCTTCCCGGCGGCCCGCAACTCCTCGATTCCGCTCCGGAGTTCGTCGCTGCGGCCAGCGCCAAGCGGCAGGCCGCCTGCCCGCAGGACGACCGCCCTCACGTCGGGGTCCCGCGCCAGCCGGTGCAGCTCCTCGATGGTGAGGGCGAGCGGGTCCCGATGGGTCTCGCCGAGCAGCAGGCCGAGGATTCCCGAGCTCTCCCGGCGGAGCGCGCGATCCAGGTCCAGCTCCACCGCCCGGCGGCGCGGGACGTGCAGCCCCGGATACGGCACGGACGAGAGGCGCACGGCGGTGAGCTGGGAGCCCGTCGCTCCGCTACCCGGGAAGCTGGCCGCGCTGCGCGCCCCGAGATGGGCCAGGTCGACCTGCAGCCCGACCTGGCCGGAGAAGGTGCCGGCGTCCGAGATCCCGATCTGACCCAAGACTTGCAGACCCTGCAGCAGCCGCCCTTCGCCCGTGAACGCCCAGTCGGGATGCTCCACGCCGCAGGGACGCGCGTCGTTCGTGCACGAGCGGAAGGTGACGTCGGCTGCCAGCGTGATCCATTCGCGCAGCGGCCGGACCGCGATGGCGGCCACGTGGCGCCGGGGAATCTGCAACGGCCCCAGCCGGGGAGCGTTCACGTCGACCGCGGTGTAGCCCAGAGACAGCCAGCGCAGCGGGCGCGCCAATGCGCCGATGTCCCACGAGCCGAGCCGATCCAGGTCCGCGCTCTCGCTGCTGGAGAACCCGTGGTGCGCCACCCCGATGGCGCCGCGCCCTCCGCCCAGCGCGCCCCCGAAGGTGGTCCGGCGCGAGCACGGCGTCACCGGCGTGCACTCCGATCCGGCGTGCAGCCACTCCAGCGACACGCCGAAGGCTGCGCCCCACCCGGCCAGCGAGAGGTACCCGCCATCCCCGCGCGGCATGCCCTGGTCATAGCCACGCTGGCCGGCGTACTCGAGGAGCAGACCCTGGCTGAACGCCAGCCCGGCTGGGTTCACGGTCAGGGCGGTCGCGTCGTCGGTGAGCGCGAAGCTCTGCGCCGGCTGGGGGATTCCGGAGGTGGGGAAGCGCTGCTGCGCCACGGCTGAGGAAGCGCTCGCCAGCGCGAGCGCGAAAAGGCGGCCAGGTCTCATGGGGTGCTCGGTACCCACCGCCGCCGATCGGGCGGCGATGTGCTTTTCACAGGGAGGACGTTGTGGGATGGATCATGGCGTAGAGGCCTACCGGGAGATTCCCATGCTCGATCCGAAGCAGATTCGCAACGTGGCGATCGTCGCGCACGATGGCGCGGGAAAGACGGCCCTCACGGAAGCCCTGCTCCGGCACGACGCTCCCGCGAGGGCCAGCAAGGACGGGTCGACCAGCCACCTCGACGCGGAGCCCGAGGAGGCCAAGCGGAACTTCACCGTTGCGACGCACGTCACCTTCGCCGAGCACGACGGGGTGATGCTGAACCTGCTCGACACCGCCGGCTTCTCCGACTTCCTCACCGACACCGACCGTTCCCTCGCCGTCGTCGAGGGCGGGCTGCTTCTGGTCTCGGCGGTGAGCGGAGTAAAGCACCAGACGGAAGCGCACTGGGAGATGGCGGTGGAGCGTTCGCTACCGCTCATCGCGTGCGTGAACAAGCTCGACAAGGACCGGGCCAGCTTCCTGCGCGCCCTGGACGACATCGAGAAGACGCTGAAGACCAAACCGATCGCGCTCCAGCTTCCCCTCGGGCTGGGCGACTCGTTCGGCGGAGTCATCGATCTCATCACCATGCGCGCGCACACCTACGCGCGGCGGCAGGACGGCAAGTTCGGCGGCTACGTCGACGAGGACATCCCCGAGCAGCTCCTGGGCGATGCGAAGAAGCTGCGCACGCGGCTGGTGGAGGCGGTGGCGGAGACGGACGACGTGCTGCTGGAGAAGTACCTGGACGGGCAGGAGCCCGGCGAGGAGCAGATCCAGGACGCCTTGGCGCACGCGGTGCTGGGACGGCGCTTCCTTCCGGTCTTGGCCTGCGCGGCCCGTGCCGGCGTGGGGGTCCGCGACCTGGCCAGCGCCATCGTGCGCTACCTGCCCGATCCCACCAGCCGGCGCGAGATCAAGGGGAAGGATGGCCACGGAAAGGAAGTGCTGCGGGCGGCGCGCGTCGATCAGGCGCCCACGCTCCTCGCCTTCCGCAACACCGTGGACCACTTCGTGGGGCGGCTCACCGCCTGCCGCGTCTTCTCCGGGCAGGTGAAGACCGGGCAGAAGCTCTACAACCCGCGCACCAACTCCGAGGAGATCCTCGCGCACATCTACCGGATCGACGGGAACCACACGACCGAGATCCCCAGCGCCTCGGCCGGCGACATCATCGGCCTGATGAAGCTGCGCGACGTCCACGTGGGCGACACCCTCACCGCCGCCGACGCCCCGCTACGCCTGGAGCTGATCGGAAAACCCCAGCGGGTCATCTCGTACGCGCTGAAGATCGACCGCGAGCAGGAGGAGAAGGCGGGCGTCGCGCTGCACAAGCTGCTCGAGGAGGACCCCTCGCTGGAGCTGACCCGCGATCCGGAGACGAACGAGACGCTGCTCAAGGGAATGGGGCAGGTGCACATCGAGGTGGCGGTCGAAAAGCTGAAGCGGAAGTTCGACGTGGACGTCCACCTGGAGCTGCCGCACCCCGCCTACCACGAGACCGTGCTGGCCCGCGCCAAGGCGCAGGGCAAGTACAAACGGCAGAGCGGCGGGCGCGGGCAGTACGGGGACTGCCACATCGAGCTGGAGCCGCTGCCGCGCGGGTCGGGCGTGCAGTTCGAGGACGGCATCGTGGGCGGCGTCATCCCGCGGCAGTTCATCCCCTCCGTCGAGCACGGGGTCCGCGACGCCGCCAAGGAGGGTCCGCTCGGCGGTTTCCCGTTGGTGGACTTCAAGGTGACGCTGGTGGACGGGTCGTTCCACACCGTCGACTCCTCCGACATGGCGTTCCGGATCGCGGGGTCGATGGCGCTGAAGAACGCCCTGGCGGCCGCCAAGCCGGTCCTGCTCGAGCCGATGATGCGGCTGGAGATCGTGGTCCCCGACGAGATGCTGGGCGAGGTGATCGCCGACGTGACCTCGCGGCGGGGAAAGATCCTGGGCATGGAGCCGACTTCCAAGGGGACGCTCATCCATGCGCAGGCGCCGCACGCCGAGCTGCGCACCTACGCTCCCGAGCTGCGCTCCCTCACCAAGGGAATGGGCTACTTCACCATGGAATTCGACCATTACGACGAGGTGCCCACCCACGAGGCGCACAAGGTGCTCGAGAAACGCCGGGCCGAGCAAGGGAAGGGTGAGCCGGTCCCGAACCATCCAAAAGGGCGCGCCTGATGGCCCGCACGTCGGCGGGCTGACATTCCAGGATGGCCGGTTCAGAGCTGGACGGGGGCCCGCTCCCGCTCTGTTCCCATCTGCAGCTGCAAGGGGGAGTGCATAGGTTTTCCCAACGATGTGGCCGGTGATGGTGGCGATGGTCGTTGCGGGGCAGGGGGCTGCTACGAGGCCGTCCGTTCGTGCAGCGACGGCGATGCGAGCAGCACCCGCGGTTCAAGCACCGCTCGCCTCGCCGGTCGTGGAGTCGATCCCCGAGGTGGTGCGGAGGGTCGAAGCGCAGGAAGCCCCCAGCGCGATCGCCCGGATGATGAACGGGGTCGAGCTGAACGGGCCGGTGGTGCTCAAGCCCACTTTTCGCGGCGGGTATGGCGCCGCGATCGCGCTGAAGTTCTAGGCCCGATTCCCTTCCCAGCGCACCTGCTCCCAGCGCGCGTGCGCTCCTGCTCGACGTAAGCGCTCCCGGTCTCCGGCGCCGGTCGGAACGTGGTCGTTCCTTGCGCCGCCAGGTCCTTGCATCGGATCGGGTAATCGGTTTCAATCCGTGCGCGTTACTTCAATCAGGGGGATTCCCACATGTCGAAGCGTTCTCTCGCCGCGCTGGGCGCGGCTGCGCTGTGGTGTGCCTGCAGTGGCTCCGAACAGAAGACGGTCCAGATGGCCGACGCCCGCGTGAATGCCCTGTTCAACGCGCCCGCGGGCGTCTCCTGTATCCAACTCATCGCGTCGGCGCCGTCGCGCACCGCGGCGAGGACGTTCAGCGTCACGCCGGGACAGACCACGCTGGCGCTGACCATGAACGGCGTACCGACCGGCACGGTGATGTTCTCCGGGCAGGCCTTCGGCATCGCCTGCGCGTTCGTCGACGTGACCACGCAGCCGACCTGGGTCGCCGACGACCTCACCCTTCAGGTCAGCCCTGGACCACCCGTTTCGGTGCAGCTCAATTTCCACGCCAGGAGCAACGCCACCGTCGGCGTCAACTTCGCAGGAGAAGCCTATACGGTCACCACCATCGCCGGCGTGGGCGGGACTCCCGGCACCGCTGACGGGATCGGCGCGGCGGCCCGCTTCGCGGGTCCCAACAACTGCGCTCTGAGCGCCGACCGGACCAAGCTGTTCGTGGGGGACCGCAACGACGGGGACGCCGGAGGCCGCGGCATGGCAATCCGTCAGATCGATCTCGTCACGGGCGCGGTCACCACGATCGCCGGGTCGCTGACCGCGCTCGGCACGGACGACGGACCTGGCGCGACTGCTCGCTTCAGCCGGCTGTTCTCGATGGCGCTCTCCGGCGGCAACCTGCTCATCGCCGACCGCTGCGCGATCCGATCGGTGAGCACCACGCCGCCGTTCAGCGTGACGACCCTCTTCGGCACTCGTCAGGCCGCGAATCCCAGCCAGTGGGACTGCCGGCCCGCGGTCAGCGCGCTGGGGGCCCAGGATCTGGATATCGCCGTGCGCGGCACCGACGTGTACGCGGCCGACTCCAGTCGCTGGGCGGTGTGGAAGATCTCCTTTGCCGTCACGCCGCCGGCGATCACCCTGGTGGCGGGCGTGCTGGACTCGCCCGGCTTGGATAACGGCCCCGTGGCCGGCGCCCACTTCGTCGGGCCCACCGGGCTCGTCTTCCCCTTCGTCGGGGACGACATCTTCTATCTCATCGATGACAACCTCAACCTCGTCGGCGGCTACGGGCTCGTTCGGCGGATCTCGCTCTTCGAAGATCTCGTCAGCACCGTGGCCGGCGCCCCGCAGGTCGGCGGGGTCAGCACCGACGGATTGGGTACGCAGGCGCTCTTCGCGCAGCCGCGGCGCGCGGTGAGCGACGGGACCAGCGTCTTCATCGGCGACCGGTACTCGGTGCGGCGGATGGACCTTGCCACCAACGCCGTGGTCACCATCGCCGGGGACATGGCCACCTCCGGCACCGCCGATGGCGTCGGCGGCGCGGCGCGCTTCAATGCGGCGTTCGGCATCACGCGCGACAGCCGGAACGGGACCCTCTTCGTCGCGGACCAGGGGAACTTCACCATCCGGAAGGTGACGCCTCCGTGAAGGGCTAAGACTGGGCCGACGGGGGCTGCCGTCCGAGCGGCAGCCCCCTGCGCTTCCTGGGGAAGCCGGACAAATTCCATAGCCAGTTCGCGGTTGTCGAGCTGGCTTCCGGCTTCGCGCACGGGACTGAAAACTTGTTCCGGGCCGATCTCGCTGCTAGGAACCGCGAGCGATGAAGAGAGCGACGGCGCGCAAGACGGAGCAGGAGGAGTTGGACTTTGCCGGGGGTGACAAGCCGCCTCCGCGCAAGCGCCGCGGCGCGCCCGAGGGTGGAGGAGGAGGCGGCGGCGACGCGGTTCCCGCGGCGCTCCACGAAGAGGCCCGCAGGCGGTACCTGAACTATGCGCTCTCGGTGATCACCAGCCGCGCGCTGCCGGACGTGCGCGACGGCCTGAAGCCCGTGCAGCGCCGCATCGTCTTCGGGATGTACAACGACCACCGCCTCACGCACGAGGCGAAGTACCAGAAATGCGCCAAGGTGGTCGGCACCATCATGGGCCAGTACCACCCGCACGGCGACGTCGCGATCTACGACGCGCTGGTGCGGATGGCGCAGGACTTCTCGCTGCGCTACCCGCTGGTCGACGGGCACGGGAACTTCGGATCGCTGGACGGCGATTCGGCGGCGGCCATGCGTTACACGGAGTGCCGCCTGGCTCCGCTCGCCTCCGAGCTCCTGACCGAGCTGAGCAAGCGGACCATCGATTACCGGCCGACGTACGACGGCACGATGTTCGAGCCGATCGTCGTTCCCGCGCGCCTGCCGCAGCTCTTGATGAACGGCACCACCGGCATCGCGGTGGGAATGGCGACCAACATCCCGCCGCACAACGTGCAGGAGCTGTGCGACGCGCTGGTCGAGCTGATCGCCCACCCCAAGCTGGAGACCAAGGACCTCCTCAAGTTCATCAAGGGGCCCGACTTCCCGACCGGGGCGCAGCTGCTCAACTCGCGCGCCGAGCTGCGCCAGATCTACGAGACGGGACAGGGCTCGCTGCGCATCCGCGGCGAGTGGAAGCTGGAGGAGCTGCCGCGAGGCGGCCAGCAGATCGTGGTCACCAGCATCCCGTACACGGTGAACAAGTCTTCGATGGTGGCGAAGTTCGGCGACCTGGTCCGCGAGCGCAAGCTGCCGCCGCTGGTCGACGTGCGCGACGAGTCCACCAAGGACGTCCGCGTCGTGCTGGAGCTGAAGCGCGACGCCGATCCCGATCTGGTGATGGCGTACCTCTACAAGCACACCTCGTTGGAGATGAGCTTCAACGTGAACCTGACCTGCCTGGTGCCCAGCAAGAACCCCGAGGTGGGCACCCCGCAGCGGCTCGGGCTCAAGGAGATCCTCCGCTACTTCCTCGACTTCCGCTTCCAGGTCGTCACCCGGCGGTTCCAGTTCGACCTGCAGGAGGTGCAAAAGCGGCTGCACATCCTGGAAGGATTCGAGAAGGTCTACGACGCGCTCGACGAGATGATCAAGATCATCCGCAAGAGCGACGGCAAGGAGGATGCTGCCGGGAAGCTGATGAAGCGCTTCGAGCTGGACGAGATCCAGACCGACGCCATCCTCGACATGCGCCTGTACAAGCTCGCCCGCCTCGAGATCCTGGTGGTGCAGAAGGAGGCGAAGGAGAAGCGCGCCGAGCAGAAGGAATTGAAGGCGCTGCTCGCCTCCGACAAGGCGCGCTGGGGCGTGGTGCGCGACGAGATCAAGGAGATCGGAGCTCGGTACAAGGACGAGCGGCGCACCCGGATCGGCGGTGGCCGCGAGGAGGTCGAGTACACCGAGGAGGCCTTCATCGCCGACGAGGACGCGCACGTGGTGATCACCCGCGACGGCTGGGTGAAGCGCGTTCGCGAGATGAAGGACCCTGCGTCGACCCGGCTGCGCGAAGGCGACGAGGTGCTCTCGGTGCTGGCCGGGTCGCTCAAGTCCAGCCTGGTGCTGTTCTCCAACTTCGGCACCGCGTACGTGACTCGCTTCAACGACGTCCCGGCCTCCACCGGCTACGGCGATCCCGTGCAGAAGCTGTTCAAGTTCGACGACCAGGAGCGCGTGGTGGGCGGGCTGTCGCTCGACCCGCGCCTGCCCCGGCCCGAGAAGCTGGTCGGAGTGTCGAAGCGAGGATATGGCCTGCGCTTCCCGCTCGCGCCACACGCCGAGATCTCCACACGCGCGGGCCGGCGTTACGCCAAGCCGGGCAAGGAAGACGAGTTGATCGGCGTTGCGCCCGCCGCCGACCGCGACCTGCTCGCCGTGGTGACGCAGTCGAGCCACGCGCTGATCTGCAAGGTGAAGGACGTCAACGAGCTGGCCGGACCGGGCCGCGGTGTCACGGTCATCAAAGTGCCAGCCGGCGACGAGGTGATCGCCTTCCTCTGCGCGAGCGACAAGGAGCAGTCGATCGAGTTGGAGAGCAGCAAGGGGGGCAAGAAGCTCTCGCTGGGCGTCAAGACCTACGAGCTGGCGGCGCGCGGCGGCAAGGGCCGCGAGATGGTCAAGAAGGACAAGGTGAAGGTGGTCCAGCGGCAGATCGCGTTCGTCCCGCTTCCCGAAGAGAAGGTGGAGAAAGGATGACGGCGCGCAAGACCAGCTACACCGCGCAGGACATCCAGGTGCTGGAGGGGCTGGAGCCCGTCCGCAAGCGGCCCGCCATGTACATCGGCGGCACCGACGTCACGGGCTACCACCACCTGCTCTGGGAAATCCTCGACAACTCGGTGGACGAGGTGATCAACGGATTCGCCACCCGCATCGAGGTGATCCTGCACGAGGACGGCCGCACCATGACGGTGACCGACGACGGCCGGGGCATCCCCATCGACGTGATGCCCAAGTACAAGAAGCCAGCCATCGAGGTGATCCTCACCACGCTCCACTCGGGCGGGAAGTTCGAGCAGGGCAACTACATCCATTCGGGCGGTCTGCACGGCGTCGGCTCGAGCGTAGTGAACGCGCTCAGCTCCAAGCTCGTCGCCGAAGTGAAGCGCGACGGGAAGCGCTGGGTGCAGACGTACGCCAAGGGGCATGCCCTCTCCAAGCTCAAGGCCGAAGGGAAGGCGAAGGGGACCGGCACCAGCATCACCTTCGAGCCGGACGCGGAGATCTTCGGGCTCAAGCTGAAGTTCGATCCCGCGCTGATCCGCGAGCGCCTCGAGGCGCGCAGCTACCTGCACCGGGGCATGGAGGTCGTGTTTCGCGACCAGACCGCGAAGCCGGCCGCCGAGGTGACCTTCAAGCACGAGGGCGGAATCGCCGAGTTCCTCGGCAAGGTGGTCGCGGAGCAGGCCAAGCCGACCATCCCTCCGCAGAACGGCACCAGCCCGCAGTTCTACCGCTCGTCCGAGGGCGACGGCCGGATGGAGGTCGCGCTGGTCTGGACGGAAGCCACCGACGAGCACGTCCGCAGCTACGTGAACGGCATCCCCACTCCCCAGGGCGGCACCCACGAGGCCGGGCTGCGGAGCGGGGTGGTCAAGGCGGTACGCAACTACATCGAGACGCACGACCTGACTCCCAAGGGCGTGACGCTCACCGCCGAGGACATCCGCGAGGGCATGGCGGCGATCCTCTCCGTCTACGTGGTCGAGCCGCAGTTCCAAGGCCAGACCAAGGGCAGGCTGAACAACCCGGAGACGAGCGCGCAGGTGGACGGCGTGGTCCGGCCGGCGTTGGAGAAGTGGCTGAACGACAACCGCACCATCGCCGAGGCGGTGGTGGCCCGCATCATCCTGGCGGCGCGCGCTCGCGAGGCGTCGCGGGCGGCGTCACAGGCGGTGCAGCGCAAGACGGCGGTCTCGCACCGGCTCAATCTGCCGGGCAAGCTCGCCGACTGCGCCTCGACCAACCCGTCGGAGAGCGAGCTGTTCATCGTGGAGGGCGACAGCGCCGGCGGGTCGGCCAAGCAGGGCCGCGACCGGCGCACCCAGGCCATCCTGCCGCTGCGCGGGAAGGTGCTGAACGCGGAGCAGGCCTCGACCGACAAGGTGGCGCAGAACAAGGAGCTGCAGGACATCGTCAGCGCGCTGGGGTGCGGGATCGGGGCAGGCTTCGACGTGTCCAAGCTCCGCTACGGGCGCATCTTCCTCTTGATGGACGCCGACTCGGACGGGCACCACATCGCCACGCTGCTCCTGACCTTCTTCTACCGGCACCTGCGCGAGCTGATCAAAGCGGGGGCGGTCCACATCGCCCAGCCGCCGCTCTACCGCATCGACGTCGGCAAGGAGACGTACTGGGCGCTCGACGAGCCCGACCGCGACCGGATCCTCAAGGAGAAGGTGAAGGGCAACGCCAAGCCTCAGATCATGCGCTTCAAGGGCCTGGGCGAGATGACCGCCGACGAGCTGAAGAGCACCACGCTCGACCCCAAGAAGCGCATCAGCCTGCGGGTCACCGTCGCCCCCGACGCCGAGCTGGAGACGGACCGCGTGATCAACGACCTGCTCGGCAAGGACGTCTCGGCCCGCTTCAAGTTCATCATGGAGCGCGCCGGAGAAGTGCAAGAGCTGGACGTCTAGGCTGCCGCGCGATCCGAGGAGGATGCGGCTTCCAGCACCACCGTGGCCGTGGTGCCGCGTCCGGGTTCGCTGTCGATGCGCAGGTCGCCGCCGATGCTGCGGAGCAAGGCGAGGGAAACCGGGAGCGAAAGGCCCGCGCCCTGGCCCACGGGCTTGGTGCTGAAGAACGGCTCGAACAGGCGCGCCACCGTCCGCTCGTCCATGCCGCTGCCGTCGTCGCTCACGCGGACCAGCACCTTGTCCGCTTCCTTCGCCGCCCAGATGCGGACGCGGCCGGCGCGGCCTTGCGGGATGGCCTGGATGCCGTTCAACGCCAGGCCGACGAGCACCTGCTCCAGCAGCGCGACGCTGCCGCGGGCGGACAGGTCCGCCGGCAAGTCGACCACGAGCTCGACTTCGGGCCTCGATCCGGCGCGCAACCGGTCCGCCGCGGCACCCACGGCTTCGCCGACGGAGAAGGCCTTCGCGTCATCCTGCCGGGCAGCCTTGGTCCCCGCGAGCAGCTTGCGGACGATGTCCGCGATGCGGCGCACCCCTTCGCGGGCCTCCCCCAGGGCGTCACCGGCGTCTTCGGGGAGCGAGCCGCCGCGCGCCCGGCATTCCAGCACGTATTCGAGGTTGCCCAGCACCACCGCTGCAGGGTTGTTGATCTCGTGCGCCACTCCGGAGGCGAGGCGGCCGACGGCGGCGAGCCTCTCGGTGCGGAAAAGGGCGCGCAGGGCCTGCTCGAGCTCCCGGGAACGCTGCTGGACGCGCGACTCGAGCTCGGCCGAGAGGGCGGCCAGCGCGGTCATGTCCGCCCTCCAGCGTCGCATCAGCATCACGCCTTTGATCAGGCCGGCGAACAGGACGAGCAGCAGTGCGATCTGCGGCGCGCCGACGCCCAGCGCGAGCAGCGCGGAGACGGCCGAGACGAACGCGGGGACGGTGAGCGGCACCCCTCGCCGATCGGCACGGCGGCGGCCGGGTTGAGTCGCTCAGGCGGACTGCAGGAGCGCGGCGTCCAACTGCTTGACGACGCGTGCGGGATTGCCGGCGACCACGGTGCGCGGAGGTACGTCCTTGGTGACCACTGCATGCGCCCCGATCACCGCGCCGTCGCCCACCGTGATCCCGCCCAGCAGCGTCGCGCCTTCCGCGATCCACACGTCGTCGCCCACGATCATCTGGCGCAGATCCGCCCGCGGCGCCGCCTCGGTGCGGCGCGCCACCGGATCGAGCGGGTGCCCCGGATCGGACGAAAGCACCACGTTGGAGGCGACGGTCACGTGGGCGCCCAGCCGGATTCCCAGGCCTGCCCGCAGCACCACCCGGGAGCCCAGGTACACACCCTCGCCGATCTCGATGCGCGCCTTGCCCGGAGCATTGCGCGCGCCCTGGAAGGTGGTGCGCCCGTTGATCCGCCAGCCGGCGCCGAGGACCAGGGCGCAGTTGTCCACGAACGGAAGCTTCGAGTCCGGCGTCAGCTCGAGGCGGCCGTCCTCGCCGGTGCGCTCGCATTGCAGCTCGAAGAGCGGCTGGTAATAGAGCAGGCGAGACAGCTCGTACCACAGGGTGCGCCGGAGCGACCGCTCCGCCAGGAGCACGCGATGGAAGGCCGTCGGTCGGATGCGCATGTGCAGGGCTGCGCGCACGGCCTCGCGGAGGCGGGGATTGCGACGCAGGCGGGAGCGGAGCAGGGCGATGGGATCCACGCCGTGCAGATAGGCACTCGCCCGCCCGGCGGCAGGCTTGCAGCGCCGCGGCGCGTGTGCTTGTGAACGCGTCCATGTACCTGCGCCAGCTGAAGCTCGGGCCGATGGACAACTTCGTGTACCTGGTCGGCGCGGACGGGGCGCGCGAGACGGCCATCGTGGATGCGGCGTGGGACGTGGATACGGCGCTGCGCGCGGCCGAAGAGGACGGCCGGGTGGTGACCGACGCGCTGGTCAGCCACCATCACTTCGACCACGTGAACGGGCTGCCTTCCCTGCTCGCCGCGCGGGGCCTCCGCATCCACGCCCACCTCGCCGACGTGCCCAGGCTGCCCGCCGAGGTACAGGGCGAGGTGACGCCGCTGCGCGGGGGCGATGCGGTGGAGGTAGGGCCGATGCGCATCCGCGCGCTCCACACGCCCGGGCACACCCCGGGCTCGACGTGCTGGCACGTGGAAGGCGCGGAGGGCGGCCTCTTCTCCGGGGACACCGTGTTCGTCAACGCCTGCGGGCGGTGCGATCTGTCGGGCGGAAATCCGGAGCAGATGTACGAGAGCCTCAAGCGCATCTCGCAGCTCGACCCGACCCTCAAGCTGTATCCGGGGCACGACTACGGCGACGTCCCGGTGTCGAGCATCGCGCGCGAGCGGGAGAGGAACCCGTACTTCGCGCGGCTCGAGTCGTTGCCGCAGTTCCTGGGTTACCGGATGCGCCCGCGGTAGCCCTCAAATCACAGCTGTTCGGCGACGCGGCGGAGCACGCCCGGCGCGTCGTCGCGCACGATCCCGCCGTGGCAGGGCACCAGGCGCTGGAGGCCGGCCCGCGCCGCCAGCCGCACCAGGTGCTCGCGGAAGACCGCGCGGTCCCCGACGATGAACCGCCGGGCGATGGCGGTCACCCGGGGTCCGCCGGTGACCCCGAGCAGGCGGAACAACAGGCCGCCCAGCCCCGGCCGGTGCGGGATGTTCATCAACGCGTC
>DATFUN010000192.1:0-4989 GCA_035260805.1 Myxococcales bacterium
GACCGCCGCGCCCGAGCGCGACTCGATGAGGAGCCCTCCTTCGTGCTCGTGCACGTCGAATGCGTCGTCGGCGAGCGACCGCCGGACGTCCTCGGCCGTGACCGCGGATCCGTCGCTGAACCTCGCGCCCTCGCGAAGCTGGATGGCGACGCGCGAAGGCGTGAGGAACTGCAATCGGCTTGCAAGCCCAGGGGTCACCGACCCGTCGGAAGCCGTGCGCAGGAGCGACTCGAACACCCACTCCTTCGCATAGTCCGACGCGCTCGGCTCCGCACCTGGCGTCAGCGGCGTGAGGGGGCCGACCAGCGCGATGCGAAGCCGGAATTCCGCCTGCTCGCGCGATGGCCTGCAGGCCAGTGCCAGGGCAACGACGGCGAGCGGGGCAGGGCGCACGAGGCCTCGCAGCCTCGTGGCGCCGCAGCATTACGTCAAGAATTGATTGCGAGGAGGCCGGTGCAGGGGTAGGCCTTGCGGATGCTCTTCCGGACGCTGCGCTTGATCTTCATTTGATGCTCCATGTGCGGCGCTCATGCCGCGGTTGCGGGTGACGACCCTTCGTTGCTGGGGAATTCCGTGAGGTAACGGCGCACGATCGCCTCGCGGAAGCTCTGTTCGAACTGTTCCTTCTTGCAGGCGACTTCATCCGTGCGGCCGGTCTTGAGGTACTTGCCTCCCAGGCATCCGCCCACACAGACGGGCAGGTACGGGCAATCGCCGCACTTCTGCCAGGGGCGCAGCGCGACCAGCGGCGCGATCTTCTCCGGCCCCCGAGCGGCGACCTGCGTGACCTCCAGGCCGGGGATACCCGCCACCGCTGGGCATTTGTAGACGCGGCCCTCGGGGTCGATGGTGTAGTTGTTCTTCCAGTGAAGCTCGCAGGGGCCGATCAGCGCTTCCAGCGTGTCGCTGCCCCCTAGCGCCTTGATGCCCAGCCCGCGCCGCTCGATGCTCTTGTTGAGCTGCACCAGGACCTGCGACTCCTGCTTGTCGCCGCAGCCCGTGCAGCTCGGCTTGCTCTTCTGCGTGTCGAGGATCGGCTTGAAGTGCACTCCCTCGAGCTTGCCGCGCAGACCCGCCGCCTCGACCCGGTCGAGGAGGCGCTCGAAGCTGTCCTTTTGCTCGGGCAGGAAGTTCCCGCCCACGAAGATCTTCACCAGGTCGGCGCAGGCGACGACGTTCTCGAAGATCTCGTCGAAGCTGCCGCGGCCGTTCCGGTAGACGCGCATCTGGTCGTGCGTCTCGCGGTCGCCGTCGAGCGTCACCTTGAAGGAGCCGGCGCCGAAGCGGCACATGGCGCGGACGAAGTCGGGAGTGAGCCCGATGCCGTTGGTGGTGCACGACCACTTGAATTCGCCGCCCCGCGCCTCCATCGAGGCGGCCAGCACCTCGGCCGTGCGGAGCATGAAATCCTTGCGGGTGAGCGGCTCGCCTCCGAAGTAGTGCACATGGAGGACGCGCAGCGCGCGCTCGTCGACTGTGCGCAGGATCCACTCGAGCGTGGACTCCTCGGTGTGCGACTGCATCTTGGTGAAGGCGGGCGCCTCCTTCTGGAAGCAGTAGGTGCAGGCCAGGTTGCACGCCAGCGTGGGCATCAGCGTGACGTGCATCGTCTCGGGGATCCCCTCCGCTGCGCGCCCGAGGAAGTCGCGGAGATCCGCGTCGTCCTCCGCGCGCGAGCGCACCACGAACCCTTCCTCGAGCAGCACCTTCGCGGTCTCGCGCTCCGCGGCGTCCGCAGGGCGGCGCCCGCGCGTCCAGTGCTCCACGGCGTCGGAGGTGGCTTGGTCGATCCCGATGTATCGGTCGGTGAGGACGCTGTAGAGGACGTGCTCGCCGGGCCGGACGTCCCTGTAAGCGACCACGAATCGCGACAGCTCCATGGTCGCGGTACTTACGCAACAGGAGTGCCAGTGCGTATGGCGGCACGGCGCGGGAGCGCGGATCGCGGCGAATCCCGAGCGTGCGCGGGGGGCTCCGCCCGTGAGCAGCCAGGAATCGAGCCACGGGCCAGGATTCGAGCCCGGAGGGGGTGGGTGGATCTGGCCCGGAGTCTGGCCGCTGACCGCTTCCTCGCCCCGGCATGTATGGAGAAAAAACGACGTGGCAAGAGCCATTTGACCCTAGTGGCCAGGATCCTGGCCGGTAGGGCCAGTCGGCTGGCCTGGGCGATGGCGCGCGATTTGCTCAAAGAGCACCGCGTGAACGATCAAAAGCTCATCGGCGTCCACCATCTCCGATCCGAGGGCCGCAGGATCCCGGTCCTGCTGTTCCGGAACGGTCCAAGCTCGGTGGCCGGACGCTGCCTCATCCATCCCGGCGACACGCCCATCGTCGATGGGCCGTCGCCGGAAGCGGTGCTCGCGCTGCTCGCCGGCGTCATCGACGACCTGTTGCTCGCTCGCGGGGCGAGCGCAGCCCCGTCGGTGTAGGGGGAACGCCGCGCGAGCAGCGCGCGCAGTTCAGGCGCGCAGCCTCGGACGCAGCCGCCGAGCGGCGGCCATGCCGATGATCACCGCGGCGGCGACGCTGCAACCGATCAGGGTCCAGACGAGCGGCCCCGGAACCTCGTGCCGCTCGAGCGCGCCCGCGCTGGGCACCAGGGATCCTGCCCATACGTACAGGGCGATTCCCGGAGCCATCCCCAACACGGTTCCGAGGACCAACTGGCGCGATTTGAGGCCGGTGAGACCCAGGACCGCGTTGCTGGGCGTGAACGGAAGCAGGGGTGAGACGCGGATGAGCGCCACGGTGGCGGTGCCCCCATCCTCGGCGAGCTCCGCGAGGGCGCGCGCGCGGGGACGCCTGAGCAGCCAGCCGGCGAACGCGCCGCGGCCCAGCGCCCGCGCGACGCCGAACGAAGTGGCGGCGCTCGCCACGGCGGCCCCGAGCGAGACTGGAATTCCCCAGAAGCCGAACAGCCAGCCCGATGCGAGGATCAGCGGGATGATCGGCGCGAGCAGCAGCGTCGCGACGTACATGCCGGCGCCCCACAGAAGCGCGCCGGCAGGACCCGCGCCTTGCAGCCTGGCCGCGGTCAGGGCGATCCAGTGCAGCAGCGGCAGCTGCGCTCCGATCGTCCATAGGGCGAGCAGCGCCGCGGCCACCGCGGCGAGCCGCAGCGCGGTGGGCGAGGGGCGCACGGCGAGCTACGACCCCTTCGGGCGGCGCCGGCCCAGGGTCTTGGGTGGACCGGTCGGGGGCGGGGAAGCGGGCGGGGTCGGGGTGGGCGTCGAAGTGGGGGTCGGAGTCGAGGGCGAGGGCGACGAAGCCGAGAGAGAGGACGAGGTCGAGGAGGGCGTCCCCTTGAACAGCGGATCCTCCGCCATCTGACGATGCGCTTCTGCGCGCGCGTCCGCGCGGAGCGCCTCGTACTCGCGGCGTTCCGCCTCGTCCATCTGGTCCAGGGCGAAATTGAGCTTCGCGCGGGCCTTCACCACGCGCGTCCGGCCGTCGTCCGCGAGCCGCCGGCCTTCCTCCAGCAGGTCGGCCGCTGCGATCGGCTTGAGGCCGGGATCGCGCGCCCGCTGAAGCTTCTCCTCGCCCGCGCGTTGCTGCGTCTCCGCGGCCGAGAGCTCCGCTTGCGCGGACCAGGCGATTTGCTGCGCCCGGGACCGGAGCGACTTGCCCCTCGCCTCCAGCGCCTGCGCCTCGCGCTGCGCGCGCGCCTGCGCCTCGAGGTGCTGCATCTTGAGGATCAGCTCGTCCACCTCGTCCGGCATGGGCTGACCCTAGCATGCGGCCGCCGCGCGCAGCCGACAGCTCCGCTCCGTGCGGCAGTGCGGTACGCTGAGGCGGATGACTGCACTCCTTCTCTCGGCCGAGCTGTGGATCGCGGGCGGGCGGCTGCTCGACGCGCAGGGAACGCGCCCCGCGGCCCTGGCCCTCGACGGGCGCCGCATCGCCGGCGAGGCGCCCAGGCCGCCCCCGGGCAAAAGGACCCTCGATGCGAGCGGTCTGTTGCTGCTCCCGGCCTTCATCGACGCGCACGTGCACCTCTCCGTCGCCGGTGCCGTCGCCGCGGTCGGAGCGGCCGAGCTGCGCGGTGGCGTGGCTGCGGTCCTCGATCTGGGCGAGCCGGAGCGGACGCTGCCCGTCGGCGCGCCTCCGCTCCGGGTGCGCTTCGCGGGGCCGCTGCTGACCGCGCCGCGCGGGTACCCGACGCAGAGCTGGGGCGCGAACGGGTACGGTCTGGAGCTGGCCACCCCCGAACAGGCGCGTGCGGCGGTGCAGCGGCTCGCCGGAGCGGGCGCGCGCTTCGTCAAGCTCGCCTTCGACCGCCGCTTCCCGGTGCTGGATCCGGAGGTCGCGCGCGCGGCCGCGCAGGAGGCGCATCGCCTCGGATTGCGCGTCGCCGCACACGCGCTGGACGTCGATGCCGTGCGCCGCGCGCTGGACGCGGGGATCGACGTGCTGGCCCACACGCCCGTCGAGGCGCTTCCGGACGAGCTGGTCCGGGAGGCCGCGGCCCGGAAGCTGTGGGTCATCTCCACCCTGCACGCCTTCGGAGGAACCGCGGGCGCGCTCGACAACCTGCGCCGCCTCCGGGCCGCCGGCGTGCGCGTCGCCTACGGAACCGATCTCGGGAACCAAGGGACCGCTCCGGGTATCGACGGAAACGAGCTGGCGCTGCTCGGGAAGGCGGGGCTCTCGCCTCGGGAGGCCATCGAGGCGGCGACCGCGGCGGCCGCGGAGCTGATCGGCGAGCCCGATCTAGGTCATCTGCGGCGGGGGGCCGCTGCGTCGGTCATCGGCGTGCCCGAGGCGGTTCTCCAGGATACCCGGCTCCTCGCGCGTCCGGCGCTGGTGCTGATCGACGGCGCTCCGCCGCCGCGCTGACCTATGCGGGGAACAGCCGCAGCAAGGTGATCTCCGCCGGCGCGAACACCCGCATCGGCGGACCCCAGAACCCGGTGCCGCGGCTCACGTAGAGCTGCGCCTCGCCCAGCCTGTGCAACCCGGCGATGTACGGCTGCACGAGCGCGACCAGCC
>DATFUN010000193.1:0-8765 GCA_035260805.1 Myxococcales bacterium
AGCGCTCCTCGGCCGCCAGGATCTCCTTGTACTGCACGGCCGAGAGCAGCTGGGGGACCTCGTCGGGCTGCGAGATCTCGATCTCGATCATCCAACCCTTCTCGTGAGGGCTCTCGTTCACTCCCTCGGGCGCGTCCACCAACTCCTGGTTCACCTTGGTGACCTTGCCGGTGAGCGGCGCGAACAGCTCGCTCACCGCCTTGGTGCTCTCCACCACGCCGAAGGGCTGCCCGCGCTTGATCTCCGCCCCGACCTCGGGCAGCTCGAGGTAGACGACGTCGCCCAGCTGGTCCTTGGCGAACTCGGTGATGCCGATCACGGCGTTCTTGCCGTTGATGCGGCTCCACTCGTGCTCCTTGGTGTACTTCAGGCTTTCCGGATAGTCGGCCATTGTGGGGACCTCTCTAGCTCTTTGTCACGGCAGCCGTCTTCTTCTTGCTGACGAAGGGCGTCTTCACCGCCTCGGCAGGAAAGGCGTGCTCGCGGATCTCGACCTCGAAGCAGGTCCCGATCGGGCTCATCTCGATGGGGACATAAGCGAGCCCGATCGGCTGCTGCAAGCTGGGGCTCATCGTGCCGCTCGTCACTTCGCCCACATGCTTCTCGACCCCGGGCGGCCGCACGGGATAGCCGTGGCGCGCGATGTGGCGCTTCGCGCTCATCTTGAACCCGACCAGCTTGCGCGCAAGGCCACGCTCCTTCTGCTCGCGCAGCGCCTCGACCCCGACGAACCCGCCGCTCTTGTGGAGCTTCACGATCCATTCCAAGCCGGCCTCGAGCGGGGTGTGCTGCTCGTCCATGTCGTTGCCGTACAGGCGGTACCCGGCCTCCAGGCGCAGCGTGTCTCGGGCGCCGAGCCCGCACGGTATCGCGCCAGCCTCGAGCAGGGCGTCCCAGATCCGCCGCGCGCCGTCCGGCGGGCAGAACACCTCGAATCCGTCCTCCCCCGTGTAGCCGGTGCGCGCCACGATGCAGCCGCGCACGCCGGCCACGGCGGCCTCGCGGAAATGATAGGTGGCCACGTCGAGCACGCCCGGCTTGCAGAGCGCGTCGACGATCGAAGGCGCGCGGGGACCCTGCACGGCAATCTGCGCCCAGTCGTCGCTCTGCTGCTCGAGCTTGACGCCCTCGCCGGCATGCGCCCGCATCCATTCGAAGTCCTTTTCGCGGCCGGTGGCGTTGACGCAGACGAGGAGCCGGCGACCGGAGAAGCGGTAGACGATCACGTCGTCGATGACCCCGCCGCGCTCGTTGCACATCGCGGCGTACTGCGCCTGCCCGTCCTTGCAGTTCGCCAGGTCGTTGGTGACCAGCCGCTGCGCGGCCTCGAGCGCGCGGGTGCCCTCGAGCACGATCTCGCCCATGTGGCTGACGTCGAAGATTCCGGCCCCTTCGCGCACGGCGAGGTGTTCCTCGACCAGGCCCTTGTACTGCACGGGCATCTCGAATCCGGCGAACTCGATCATCCGGCCGCCCGAGGCCAGGTGTGCTTCGTAGAGGGGAGTGCGCTTGGCCACGGACGTCTCTCCGGAGGGGGGCGAAAAGTAGCGGGCGGATAGAGACGGCGCAAGGCCCCGCTGCGCCTTTCATCGCAAACGCCGTACGGTGCGGCACGGGTCCTTCGTCGAATGGCCGAGCGAGGAGGCGGACGTAGGACCCTGTGCGGCGCCCGGGTCCTCGTCGGGCACGCGGCGTATCTGTAGAATGACACGATGCGAGCCCCGATCGTCTTCCCCATCCGGGTGGCTGCCGGCGCCGCGGTGGTGCAGACCACGACGCGTGAGGTGAGCGCAGACGGCGTGTTCGTCTGCTCGCTGCGGCCACCGAAACCCGGAACGCGGGTGGCCCTCAAGCTGTACCTGCCGGGCTCCCCGCAGCCGGAGGAAACGGCGGCCCTCGTGCGCGAATGGCGCTCGGCTCCGGAGGGCGGATACTGGGCGGAGTTCATCGACGCCCCCCAGTCTTTGCGCGACCGCGTCGCGGCCATGCTCCAGCGCCGGGAGCGTGCCGCGGCCTCGGGGCCGCCTACCCCCATCGGCGCCATGCCGCTCGCGCGCAAGCCGCTCGACGATCCGCGCCGCGCCTTCCCCCGTGTGGAGGCGCGCTTCGGCGTGCGGTTCGGCAACGTGCAGGACTTCGTCCTCGAGTACGCCGCCAACATCAGCGCCGGAGGCGTGTTCGTCCAGACGGAGAACCCGCCCGACCTGCACGCGGTGGTGACGGTGACCATGGAGCTGCCCGACGGCGGCAAGCCGGTCGAGGCCAAGGGACTGGTGGTGCACCGCGTGTCGGCACAAGACGCCAAGGTGCGCAACACGCCTCCTGGAGCGGGCGTTCAGTTCGTCGACGCGAGCGACGAGTTCCGGGAGCGCATCGACCGGGCCATCGAGTTCATCCTTCGCCGCGGCTGAAGCTTGGCAGCTCAAGCTTCCACCGGCCGCGCCGACAGCACGGGAGTGCCGAGCCGTCCCTTCGTCGTGCCCGTCCGGTTTGCCGTGGGAGCGCAGATCCTACAGGCGACCACCGGTGCGCTCGGCGTGGACTGCGCGTTCGTGCGATGCCTCGTGCCGCCGCGGGGCGGCGAGCGGATCACGCTGCGCTTCTACCTGGCCGGCGACCACCCGGTGCAAGTGACCGGGACCGTGCGGCCCCGCACCGGCCGGGAGAGTGGCACGGGCTTCTGGGTGGACTACCTGCCGGACAAGATGGCGCAGTCCCGCATCGCGCGCGCCCTGGGTCTCGTCGAGGAACCGGCGCGGCCGATGGATCGCCGCGCAACCCCCCGGTACGCGGCGCGGTTCGCGGTGCGGTTCGGCACCGTCGACGAGTTCCGGCGCGAGTACGCGACCAACATCAGCGCCGGCGGGCTGTTCATCCGCACCGAGCAGCCTCCCGCCATGGACGCGGTGGTCGACGTGGTCCTCGAGCTTCCCGGCGGCGAGCCGATCCAGGGCAAGGCGATGGTCGTGCATCGCGTCACCCCCGAGGAGGCCAGCCAACGCCAGGTGGACCCGGGCATCGGCGTGCAGTTCGTGCATGGCGACGATCGCTTCCGCGAGCGCATCGACCAGTTCGTCGCCTCGCTCTCTGCCAGGACAGCCTAGGAGATCACCGCGAAGCGCGCGAAGGACGCGAAGACAAATCGTTTGCTGGGCCACCTCGCGGAGCTCGCGCCCTTCGCCGTGATCTCTTCTCGCTCAGGCGAGCACGCGGGCGCCGGGCACGCCGACGTCGACGACCTCCGGCCGCCCGGGAACGCCGCGCGCCTGCGCCGCCTCGCGCATCGCGCGGGCCACGTCGTGTGCGTCGCCGGGAGCGCAGAGCGCCAGCACGGTGGTGCCCGCTCCGGAGAGCGCCGCGCCCGCGGCGCCCGCCTCCCGTGCCGCCGCGAGCAACGACGGCAACCAGGGCAGGAGGGTCGCGCGCGCTGGCTGATGCAGGCGATCGTCCATCGCTTCCGCCAGCAGGTCGAGCCGGCCGGCCTGGAGCGCGGCGACCAGCAGCGCGGCGCGTCCGAGGTTGTAGACGGCGTCCCCCAGCTTCACCGTCTGGGGCAGCACGGCGCGCGCGGCGCTGGTCGCCAATTCCTCGTCGGGGATGAAGAGCGCCGCGCGCAGCGGCGCTCCCAGCGGGACCGGGCAAGAGACGACCTTCCCCGAAGCGTCCAGCACCGCCACCTGCGCGCCGCCCCGCAGCGAGGGCACCACGTTGTCCGGATGTCCCTCGAGGCGCACGGCCACCGCGAGCGCGCGCTCCTCGCCAATCGCGCCGTCCAGCAGCCGGTCCGCGAGCAGGGCGCCGGCCAGCGCGGCAGCGGCCGATGACCCCAGGCCGCGCCGGAGCGGGATGGACGAGTGCACCTCGAGCTGGGCGCGCAGCTCGCCGGGGGCGCGCCCGGCCGCCTCCGCGGCGAGGTGTGCCGCCTGGATCAGCCGATTCGACGCGTCGCGCGCGAGGCGCGCTTCGCCTTCGCCGGCAATGCGCGAGATGCGCAGCTCCGCACCCCCCGGCGTGACTCGCACGAGAAGATGCGGCCCCCCGAGCGCGATGCCCACCGCGTCGAAGCCTGAGCCGAGGTTCGAGGTGGAGCAGGGCACGGTCACCGTGAACGCGCTCACCGCAGCGCCTCCTCGATGGACCCGGCCGGCACCGGCTCGGGCAATGGCGGCGCCTGGGCGATGGCCGCCTGCGGGTCCTTGAGCCCGTGCCCGGTGAGCACGGCGACCAGGCGCTGCCCCGCGAACCGGCCCGGCTGCTCCCGCGCCAGGCGCAACAGACCGGCCACCGGTGCGGCGCTGGCCGGCTCGCAGAAGACCCCGGCCTCCGCGGCGAGACGCTTGTACGCGGCGACGATCTCCTCGTCCGGCACCGCCGCGAACTGTCCGCCCGACTCGCGCTGGGCCTGCACCGCCAGGGTCCAGCTCGCCGGGTTGCCGATGCGGATGGCGGTGGCGAGCGTCTCCGGGTGCTCGACCGG
The DNA here is from genome assembly GCA_035260805.1 of Myxococcales bacterium. Classification (GTDB taxonomy): domain Bacteria; phylum Myxococcota; class Myxococcia; order Myxococcales; family 40CM-4-68-19; genus VBKO01. The sequence goes on from DATFUN010000193.1 coordinate 4,478, forward strand.
CGCGCCGGACACGAGCGGCGCCGCGCCCGCGGCCTGGATCCCGAAGATGGGCAGGCGCATGCCGAGCTCGACGAATCCCCGCCAGTAGGCGCTGATGTTGCCCGCGTTCCCCACCGGCAGCGCGAGGCCCGAGGGCGGTCCGCCCAGGGCTTCGGCGATCTCGAACGCGGCGGTCTTCTGTCCCTCGAGCCGGTGCGGGTTGACGCTGTTCAAGAGCGCGATGCCGCCGCGGGCGGCGAGCGCGCGGACGGCCTTCAGCGCCGTGTCGAAGTTCCCGCGCAGCACCACGATCCGCGCTCCGTGCGCGACCGCCTGCGCCAGCTTCCCCAGCGCGACCTTCCCCTCGGGGACCACCACGCGGCAGGCGATCCCGGCGGCGGCGCAGTAGGCCGCCGCTGAGGCGGAGGTGTTCCCCGTCGAGGCGCAGACAGCCACCTTCGCGCCAGCCTCGGACGCCTTGGCCACCGCCACCACCATCCCCCGATCCTTGAAGGATCCGGTGGGGTTCTGCCCTTCGACCTTGAGCCACAGCTCGGCGCAGCCGACGTCGCGCGCCAGGGTCTTTGCCGGGACGAGCGGAGTGTCTCCTTCGCCCAGCGTCAGCTCCGGGGTCCGCTCGGTCACCGGCAGGCGGTCGCGCCAGCGCGAGAGCACCCCGGCGCGGATCATGCCCGCGCCTCTTCGACCCGGATGCGGGCCCGGACCGCGCGCGTGCAGGGCAGGCGCGACAGCTCCGCCTCGGCCTGCGCGAACGCCGCCTCCTGCGCGGCGTAGGTGAGCAGCACCACGTCGGCCGGACCTTTGCCGGGCTCGCGCTGGATGACGCTCGCCAGGCCGATCTCGTGCTCGGCCAGGACGCGCGTGATCTGGGCGAACACGCCCGGGACGTCGTCGACCGCCAGCCGCAGGTAGCAGCGGGTGCGCACCTCGCCGATGGGCAACAACTCCGCCCCCTCGACCGAGGGCCGGGGCGGCTCCACCGGATCGCCCAGGGCCAGGCGGCGGGCCACGTGGGTCACGTCCGCCAGGACCGCGCTGGCCGTGGCGTCGCCACCCGCGCCCAGCCCGCCGAACAGCACCGGACCGCTCAAGTCGCCGACCACGTGGACGGCGTTGCGCGGCCCGTCGACGCGGGCGAGCGGATGCTCGGCGGAGAGGAAGGTGGGGTGCACGCGCGCCTCGACCTTCCCGTCGGTCCTGCGGGCGGTGGCGAGCAGCTTCAAGGCGTAGCCCATCTCCCGGCCGTAGGCGAGGTCCTGCGGATCGAGGCTGCGCACGCCCTGGCGGAAGATCTGGGCCGGCGTGCAGGAGAGCCCGAACGCGATTCGCACCAGGATGGCCAGCTTGTCGGCCGCGTCGACCGCGTCCACGTCGTCGCCCGGGTCGGCCTCGGCGTAGCCCAGCTTCTGCGCCTGGGCGAGGGCGGAGTCGAAAGTCTCCCCCGCCGCCATGCGCGTGAGGATGTAGTTGGTGGTTCCGTTGATGATGGCGCGCAGCTCGAGGATCCGGTTCGCCGCCAGGTCGTCGGTGAGCGGCGCGATCAGCGGAATGCCGCCGCCGACCGCCGCCTCGAAGCGCAGCTCCACCCCGCGCTGCGCCGCAAGCTGCGCCAGCTGCGGCCCGTGCCAGGCGATCACCCGCTTGTTGGCCGTGATCACCGGCTTCTTCCGCTCCAAGGCTTCGGCGATCAGCGCCCGCGCTGGCTCTTCCCCGCCCATCACCTCGATCACCAGGTCGACGTCGTCCGCTTGGACGACCGAGGCCGGGTCGCCGGTCAGCACGGCCGGCTCCACTCCGCGCTCCCGCGAGAGGTCGCGCACCGCCGCGCGTTGGAGCACGAGCGGGACCCCGGCAGCTCGCGAGAGCACGTCGCGGCGCTCCCCGAGGGCCCGCGCGACGGCGCGGCCGACGGTCCCCACGCCCAACAGGCCGATGCGGACGGGCTTCACCGGGTCCACTGTACCGCACCGGGCGTGGGCGGGAGGGGGCTCTTGCGGGTTTGCGCGTGCGGCTCTAGACCTGTGCCACCGGATGGACCCCATCGACGAGACGCCGATTTCGCGCAAGCTCGGCATCAAGGAAGGGCGGCGTGTGCTCTTGATGGACCCGCCGGTCGGATTCGCGCGGCGGCTGGATCCGCTGCCGGACGGGGCCTCGGTGGCCACCAAAGCGGTGAGCCCGATGGACGTGGTGGTGCTCTTCGCCTCCTCGCGCGCCGTGCTCGGAGAGCTCTTTCCCCGCGCCAAGCACACGCTCGCTCCGCGAGGGCACATCTGGGCGGCCTGGCCGCGCAAGTCGAGCGGGTTCTTCACCGACCTGTCCCAGGAGCTGGTGCGCTCGGTCGGCCTGGCCGCGGGCATGACCGACGACAAGATCCTCTCCCTCGACGAGATCTGGGCAGCCCTCCGCTTCGTGGAGAAGGATCGCGAACGGCTCCCGCTGCCCCGCTCGGCGCAGATCTCCCTCCCCGAGATGTGATCCCCTACTCGCGCAGGCTGCCGTGGACGGCGGGCGAGAACGCCATCTCCCGGGCGCTGCGCGACCGCAGCGAGCCGTACCTCGACTTGACGGAATCGAATCCGAGCCGCGCCGGGCTGCTCTCCTCCGCGCAGCTCGGCGCGCTCGCCGACCCCCGGGCGCTCCGGTACGAGCCGCACCCCAAGGGCCTCCTGACCGCCCGCGAGGCGGTGGCGGCCTACTACGCGGATTCGCGCGGCGCGGCGGTGGACCCGGAGCGCATCGTCCTCACCGCGAGCACCAGCGAGGCCTATTCGCTCCTCTTCAAGCTGCTTTGCGACCCCGGGGATTGCGTGCTGGTGCCCGAGCCGAGCTATCCGCTGTTCGGGCTGCTCACCTCGCTCGAGGGAGTGCAGGCGGTCCCCTATGCGCTGCGCTTCGACGGCGAGTGGCACATCGACGCGGCGGCGCTGCAGTTCCCGCCGCGCGCCCGCGCAGTCCTGGCCGTCAGCCCGGGGAACCCGACCGGGGCCTTCCTCAAGCAGGCGGAGCGCACGGCGCTCGCCGGCCGATGCGCGAGCGCCGGCTGCGCGCTGATCTGCGACGAGGTGTTCGCGGACTTCGCGCTGGTGGCCGATCCGCTGCGGGTGCCCACCGTGGCGGCGCACGACGACGTGCTCGCCTTCGCGCTCTCCGGCCTGTCGAAGATCTGCGGGCTGCCGCAGCTCAAGCTGGGCTGGTGCGCGGTGTCGGGGCCGCCGGACGAAGTTGAGCGCGCGGTGCAGAGGCTGGAGCTGATCGCCGACACCTACCTCTCCGTCGCCACGCCCGTGCAACTCGCGGCCGGCCAGCTCCTCCGGGGCCGGCACGATTTCCAGCGCCGCGTGCTCGACCGCGTCCGGTCGAACCGCGCGGCCCTGCTGCGCGCCCGCTCCACCGCGGCACCCTGGGACGTGCTGCCCGCGGAAGGAGGTTGGTCGGCGGTCCTCTCGGTTCCGAGGTCGCGCAGCGAGGATGCCTGGACGCTGGCGCTGCTCGACGCCGGCGTGCTCGTCCAGCCCGGGTACTTCTACGACTTCCCCGCGGGCGCAAATCTAGTGCTGAGCCTGCTCCCCCGGGAGGGCGACTTCGCCCGCGCCGCGGCCGCGCTGGCCGAGGTGATCCAGACGCCCTGAAGCGTGCCGCCGGACGTGTCTTTTTCTGTTCAGCCGGCGCATTGGGTCTACACTCGGGGCTCCAAAACCCCCGAGGACGAGAAATGCCCAGAACCGTACCCCGACTGCTGCTCGCTGCCCTGGCCTGCGCAGGCTGCGTGACCACCTCGTCGCGCGACCAGACCGTCGCCGATCTGAACAGGCAGCACCAGGAGGAGTTGGACAAGACCAAGGCGCAGGACGATGCCCGCGCGGCCGAGCTGGCGAAGAAAGCGGCGGATGCGGAAGCGGCGCGCAAGTCCCTCGACGCGACGCTGGCAGAGTCGCAGAAACGCGCGGACGAGCTGAACAAGCTGCTCGAGGGCACCAGCGCCGACCGGGCGAATCTCGACCGGCTCCTGCAGGCCTCCAGCGCCCAGCTCGAGGAGCTGCGCAAGCAGAAGGCCGCCGCCGATGCGCGCGCGGCCACCTACAAGAGGCTCACGGAGCGTCTGCGGTCGATGATCGACGCCGGGAAGCTGTCGGTGAAGATCCGCAAGGGCCGGATGCTCATCTCGATGCCCAACGACGTGCTCTTCGACTCCGGCAGCGCCGTTCTCAAGAAGGCGGGGCAGGAGACGCTGGCCCAGGTGGCGCAGGCGCTCGCGGGGCTCGCCGATCGCCAGTTCCTGGTCGCG
>DATFUN010000194.1:0-9128 GCA_035260805.1 Myxococcales bacterium
TTCCCGGGTCGCTCAACGATCCCATCCGCGTGATACAGAACCTCCCCGGCATGAATCGCGCGCCTTACCTGGGCGGCGCGCTGCTGGTGCGCGGGACGCCGCCGGCCGACACCGGCATCTACCTCGACGGGCAGCGGATCCCCATCCTCTACCACTTCCTCGGCGGGCCGTCGGTCATCAACGAGCAGCTCCTCGATCGCATCGACTTCTACCCGGGCGGGTACGGCGCGTACTACGGGCGCAACCTGACCGGCGCCATCGACGTCGCCACCCGCAAGGGCGATCCGCAGGGGGTCCACGGCAGCTTCTCCGTCGATCTGCTCCAGACCGTCGGCTTCGTCGAAGCGCCGCTCGGCGAGCGTACCCAGGTGGCGGTCGCCGCCCGCCGCAGCTACATCGATCTCTTCCTGCCGTTCTTCCTTCCCAACGACCCGAAGAACGGGATCACCAGCATCACGCCGGTGTACTGGGACTACCAGGCCCGCCTGGACCACAAGCTCCTGAACGGCGACGAGCTGTCCTTGTTCGCCTTCGGGACCGACGATTCGCTCGCGCTCATCCAGAAAGGCGGGTCGCGCAACCAGCCGCTGGAAGTGAACTCGCACACCGGAGCGCACCAGCTCCGCTTCGGCTGGCGCCACGCGCTCTCCGACGCGATCACCCTGCGCGTCGCGCCGCTGTTCGGGCTGACGGTCCAGTCCTTCGACCTGACCGGCGCCGGCCCCGGGGCGTTCGGCCTCAACCAGGCCGGGCGCATCTTCGACTGGACGCTCGCGCTGCGCACCGACGCGCGCTGGCAGGCGCGGCCGTGGCTCTCCGTCCGTGCGGGCGTCGACGTGTCCTGGGACCGCTACGTGGTGAACGCGGACATCCAATCGACGCTGCAGATCCGGCAGCTCGGTCCGCCGATCACCCAGGAACAGCAGATCTCGCATACCCAGCCGCTGGGCAACCTGGGCGAGTTCGTCGAAGGCGAGCTGAAGCTCGGACGCTGGGAGCTGCACCCCGGCCTGCGCCTCGATCAGTTCCACTGGCGCGGCCACACCTACGGCACCTTCGACCCGCGGCTGTGGGCGCGGTACGCGCTGACGGAGGCGACGGGCCTCAAGGGATACGCGGGCCTGTATCACCAGGCGCCGACGCCGTTCCAGCTCGACCCCGCGCTGGGCAATCCGGCGCTCCTGCCCGAGCGCGCCTTCCAGGTCGGCCTCGGCGTGGAGCACCGCTTCGGGGATGGGTGGAGCGCTTCGGTCGAGGGCTTCTATGACCGGCGCAGCTCGCTCGCCTCGCGGGTCCCCGCCCGGACGCTGCCCGACGGCACGGTGTCCAACCCGCTCTACTTGAACCAGGGCCTGGGCCGTTCGTACGGAATCGAGGTGCTCGTCCGGCGCGAGATCTCGGCTCGCTTCTACGGATGGATTGCGTACACGCTCTCGCGCAGCGACCTGCTGCCGCGCGACGAGGTCAAATGGCGCGCCTTCAATTTCGATCAGCCGCACAACCTGATCGTCGTCGCCGGGTACCGGCCCAGCCCCGCCTGGGAGCTCTCCGCCCGCTACCGCTTCGTCTCCGGCAACCCCACCGCGCCCGTCAGCTCCGCCGTGTTCGACGCGGACAGCGGGCGCTTCAACCCCGACTCCGGCAGCATCGGCGATGCGCGGCTGCCGGCCTTCTCGCAGTTCGATGCGCGCGCCCAGTACACCTGGACCAAGGACCTCATGCAGGTCTCCGCCTACCTCGACGTGCAGAACGTGCTCAACCGCAAGAACGAGGAGCTGCACGTCTGGGATTACCGCTACCGCGAGCAGGGCAGCATCTCGGGCCTGCCGGTGCTGCCCACGCTCGGCGTGAAGGTGAAGTGGTGAGCCTGTCGGCGCCCGGTTTGCGGCTCGCGGCTTGCGGTCTCTTGGGGGCGATCGCCTGCAGGCCGGACTTCCAGTCGCCCAGCCAGGTGACGGATCTGCGGATCCTCGCCATCCGCCAGGAAGCCGCCGATGCCAACGGCCCGACGCCCTTCGCCGACGCGTCCGTCGACCTGGCTACGGGCACGGCGCAGCACGTCGTCGTGCGCGCCCTGGTCGCCGACCCGCACCCGCGCCAGCGCCTGGTAGCGCGAGCCAGGGCATGTTCGCCGACCGACTCGGGACGCTGCGACAATGTCCCCACCTTCGATGTGAAGCCGGAGTTCATCGGCGCCGAGCCCGCGGTCGAGCAGCGGCCCGAGTACCCGCTGGACGTTCCCCCTGGGGTCGTCGCCCTCGCGCAGCAGGACGACCGCCTGAAAGGGTTCGGCGGCATCCGCGTGCAGTTCTCGCTCGAGGCGTCCGACGGCGACCCGCGCGGTCCGGTGATGGCGTCGAAGATCCTCCTCTACACCACCGCGAAGGACTCGATGCGCAACCACGATCCGGTCGTGGTCGCGCTGGAGATCACCCGCGACGGCGCCCACGTCGACACCGTCGGCGACGGTGGCACCCTCGGCCTCACCGCCGGGGTCCAGTACGGCGTACGTCCGGTTCTCGGCCCGGGAGGCGCGGGGATCGAGGAGTATGACGCGGTCGACCTGAGCGGCCGGACCATCCGCCTGCGCGAGACCCCGCGCTATTCGTTCTTCTCGACCGTGCTCGTCGATTTCGATCGGGACGAGGCCGACGAGCCCTTGCCCGGGCAGCCGCAGCCGCCGAACGGCATCGCGAGGTTCACGGCCACCGCGGGCAGCGGCCCGATGTGGGTGGTCGCGCGGGACGGCCGCGGCGGGATCGGCTGGATCAGCCTGCGGTGGACGGCGTCGCCTCCCTGACGCCCGTCAGTTCGCCATCGCTCCGCCGGTGAGCTGCTGCACCTTGCCGAGCAAATCGTCCAGATCGAACGGTTTCGCCAGGTGTCCGCTCGCGCGGAGCTGCTGCGCGTGGCCCTGGACGGCCCGATCGGCGCTGAGGATGAGCAGTGGCACGTCGCGCCGCCCGCGGTGATCGAGCTCCGCGACGAACTGCCATCCGTCCATCACCGGCATCATGAGATCGAGCAGGATGACGCTGGGGTGCTCGTGGTCGAGGATCTCGAGCGCCTCCTTGCCGTTGGCGGCCATGAGCACCCGGTAGCCTTCGCTGGACAGGCACAGCCCCAGCGTCTGGAGGATGTCGGGGTCGTCGTCGACCACGAGTACCAGCCGCTCCCCTGCCCGCACTCTCGCCATCCTGCTCGGGTATAAAAATCTGGCCAAGGAGCGTCAATCTTTCGGTCGACCACTGTCGCGTGCAACACGCTTGAAGCCGGAAGCCTCCGCACCTAGAACGACCCCATGCTGCGTTGTCCCACCTGCCGCGCGGAGGTGAAGCCGCGCGGGGAGAACCCCTCCTTTCCGTTCTGCACGCCGCGGTGCCGCGCGGTGGACCTCGGCCGCTGGTTCACCGGCGAGTATCGCGTCGCCGGCGAGCATGCCGCGCAGGAAGCTGAGAAGGAGCGCGGGGACGAGGAGCCGGAGAAACATTGATCGGCGCGCGCCGGGCGTGCTACCCGGTGCGGCCCGATGCGCGCCGTGAAGCTCACCGTCCGGGTGCTCCTCTCGCTGGGGGTGAGCGCGCTGCTCATGTGGCTCTCGCTGCGCAACGCGGACCTGCGCGCGGTGGGGCGGGCGATCGCCTCCGCGGACCCGTGGCGGATGGCCGGTTACGCTGCCATCCTGGTCTGCATCCACCTGGTGCGGACGGTGCGGTGGGGGATCCTGCTCGAGCCGCTCGGGCGCGTGGGATTCAAGCGCCTCAACTCGGCCAGCGCGGTGGGATTCATGATGCTCATGCTGCTGCCGTTCCGGCTGGGCGAGTTCGCGCGGCCGCTGCTCATCGCCCGCCCGCCACCCGGGGGACGAGGCGCGATCCTGCCCCGGAGCGGCGCGTTCGCCTCGATCGTGGTGGAGCGCATCGTCGACGGGCTCGCCATCGGGGTGCTCGGCATCGTCGCGCTGCGGATGCTCGGAGAGGGAGCCAGCGGGAGGTACGCGGAGTTCGCCCGCCGCGCGTCGCTGGCGGTGGCGCTGGGCTTCTCCGCCCTGTGCCTCGGCGTCACCGCGGCGTTCTTCCTGCGCGAACGCGCCCTGCGGCTCACCTCGGCGATCCTGCGTCCCTTCTCGCCGCGGCTCGCCGGGCGGGCGTGCTCGATGCTGGACAACTTCATCTCCGCGCTGCACCTCGGATCGGGATGGAAGGCGCTCGCCTTCTTCGCGCTCACCGCCGCGTACTGGACGGTGACCGGCTTCGCGCTCGCTTTCCTCGCTCCCGCGTTCGGCTTCCATCTTGCCCCGCTGATGGTCGCGACCATCCTCGCCGTGCAGGTGGTGGGCGTGATGGTGCCGGCGGGGCCGGGGATGATCGGCACCATGCAGTTCTTCACCCAGGCCGGCTTGTCGCTCTTCGTGCCCGACGCGTTCACCCGCGGCTCGCCCGTGGCCGCCCACGCGGCCGGCTACGCGAACGCGATCTGGATGTTGAACTTCGGGGTCCAGGTGGGCCTGGGCCTGCTCTTCATGCTGCTCGGCCACGTCTCGTTGCGCGGCCTCCTGCAGACGAGGCCGGAGGCGCGTTCCGACGGCGATCTTCCCGCTCCCGCCTCGCCTTGACGGGCCAGGTATGCGCCGCTAGATTCGCGCGCCCTCGACGGCGGCGTAGCTCAATCGGCTAGAGCGACGGTCTCATAATCCGTAGGTAGGTGGTTCGAATCCACCCGCCGCCACCAACGCCGAGCAGGACTCCGGCGCGCACGATTTTCCCCCAACGTCCTGCGACGGTCTACGTATACGAATCTGAACATTCGGGCGTGAATGCGACTCCCCTCGACGGCCGGCAGCGCTGCCGGTGAACGCGCGCCAAGAGGCGAATCCGCCCGTCGCCACTCACGAAAAACTTACGACGCAGCGCGTGTAGATGTGCAAGCCGCGCGACGCACGCCTGATCGGTGGATCGGCGCCGTTTACGGGGCCCGCGAATTGACTCCCGCCCCAACCCCGCGGTTTGACCGACTCAGCTGGCACCAGGCGCGAGTAGGGGGGAAAGCGATGATCACCAGCATCGAGGAAGGGCCGATGGGCGAGGCGGAGCTGCGGGAGCTGGAGGGGGTCATCGAGCGGCATCGGGGCCCCGAGAGCGGGAATGATCCCTACGGCATCTTCTCCTGGCTCTGCATCCCTCGTCTTCTCACCACCATCCGACATCTGCAGGATGAGCTCGCGCAGGCGAACCGGGAGCGCGACGACGCGCTCGCCCTGCTGCGCAACCTGACCGGGTAGACAGAGCTTTGCCCGGTCGCCCGGGACGTGCGATGTCTCCAATCGATGCGGGTCCAGGCATGAAGCTGGTGTTTCCGGTCCGGTTCGCCGAACGCGAGCGGGTCGTGCAGACCACCGCTGACGAGGTCACCGAGAGCGGCACGTTCGTGATCAGCACCACGCCGCCCGCGGTCGGCGCCGGCGTGACGCTGAGCCTGTACCTTCCCGACGCCGCCGACCCCGTCAACGCGAGCGGGGTGGTGCGGTCCCCCGAGCAAGGCGAAGAGCGCCCGGGTTTCGCCGTGGAGTTCTCCGCCATCGCCGACGACGGCCTGCTCCGCATCCGCAAGGTGCTGCAGCTGGCGCGGAGCACCGGGGCGCCCAACCTGCGCGCCTTCCAGAGGCTGCCGGTCGAGCTGAGCGCCGTGATCACCACGCCCAAAGGCACCGTGGAGACCCGCATCCGCGACATCAGCCCGGCCGGGATGTTCATCGAGATGGAGAAGCTGCCGGCGCTCGCGGCAGTGTTTCCGCTGCTCCTGCAGCTCCCCGACGGCCAGGCGCCTCTGCTGGTGACGGTGCAGAGCGTCCGCCACCAGACCGGCGCTCCGGGGAGGCCGGCCGGCGTGGGCGTGCGATTCGTCGGCGGCACCGACGAGTTCCGGGTGCGGCTAGACGCCTTCCTCCGTCCCGGCGACCGCTGAGCAAGCGGCCGGAATGCATCCGAGAAGTCGCGCCAGAAAGAGCCTAGCGCCGCTGCGGCGGCTACCTCCTGCCGAGCGTCCGCGCGAACAGCGCCGGGGGGAGACGGTTCGCCACGAAACGTCCCTCGCCGCACCGGCAGCTCCCGCGGCGCACCTCGCCGCGGCTAGGCGCGCCGGTCCAGGCCGGCGGGTACTGCCGCCAAGGGCTCCAGAGGATCGGGTGCGAGCACTTCGGGCAGAGGTCGGGGGTTGCGCCATGGGCCAACGAGGTTCGCGCCGTCGCCATGCACTCACAATCGGCGCGGTCTGCCCACACTTGAGCCGTTCGGGTTCAGGAGGCAGCGGCCGACTGGCGGCAGCTTCCCAGGAAGTGCTCGATCGTCTCCACCAGCACGTCGACCGGACACGGCTTGACCAGGAACCGGTCGCAGCCGGCCTCGTGCGCCAGCCGCAGCGAGTCCGGGGCGTAGTGGCCTGAAAGCGCGATGATGAAGGTCAGGGCGGTGTCCGGGTTCGACCGGAGCGTCCGGGCCACTTCCAACCCCGAGGGTCCGTCCTCGAGGAACACGTCGACGATCGCGATGTCCGGCGCGTGAGCGGCCACTGCCTCGTGCGCCTCCGCGAGCGATCCCGCCGCATCGACCAAAAACCCCATCTCGCGCAGCTCCGCGGCCAGCAGGGTCCGCGTGAAGAGCGAGTCGTCCACGAGGAGGATGCGCGAATGGGAAGGAGCGGGACCCGCCACCCGACCGACGCTCGCAGCGAGTCAGGGTAGGCCGCAAGGCGCGCATGTGAACCGGCTGGCCGTGCCGCTACATGCGGTAGCCGATGGCGATCTGCGTCACGAGGCCGAGCCGGCTGCCGTTCCAGTCGGTGCTGAAGATCGGGCCCACGTGCGCGTTGAGGCCCACCAGCAACCGGGGATCGAGAAAGTAGTCCAGGCCGAACCCGAACAAGGTGCCGATGACGAACTGCGCGCTGGGCGCGAAGAAGGCGGTGATCGGCACGTGGAGCCCCAGCGCCAGCCGGACCTCCGGACTGACCGCGATGCCCACCTCGCCGGTGAGCGGTAGCCCCAGGCCCCAGGGAGTCCCGTTTCCCGGGTACACCTTCAGCCCCGGATCCGCGCGCACCAGCAACGAGACGCGGCCGGTGCGCACGGCGATGCCGCGCAGCGGGACCCTGATCCCGAGGCCGAAGTGCGTATCGGTCGTGCTCTCGAACGCGTAGAGCACGTCGAAGCGGACCCCCGCGTCGGTGGTGTCGGTCAGCCCGTGCGTCCAGCCCAGGCTGGTGGAAGGCCAACCGACCTCGGCGTCGAACACGTCCTGACCCGCGGCCAGCGTTTCGCCGCCGTAGAGGCTCCATCTCTCCGCGGGCGCAGCGGCGAGCAAGGCGAGAAGCAGCCCGAGCATGGTCAGAGCCGGTACGCCAGCAGCACCTGGGTGACGAAGGCGAACTGTCCGCCGCCACCCTTGGTGCTGAAGATGGGGCCGAAGCGCGTGTTGAACCCGACGGTCATCCGCCGGTCCGACGGCAGGTGGTACTCGAATGCCGGTCCGAACATGGGCCCCAGGAACATCTGCACAGGCGAGGGCCCGGGCCCGGTCACCTCGAGCGTCATCGGTAACTCGAAACCGAAGGCGACGTTAAGGTCCGGATTGGCGGCGTAGCCCACGGTGAGCCCGACGGGCCACTGGAACCCGAAGAGGGCCGGATTCGTCGTGTAGATCTTGATGCCCGGATCGACGTGCGCCAGGATGCTCAACCGGTCGCGCCGGTGGATCATGAACCGGAACGGCACGCGGAACCCGATGCCGAACTGGCTGTTGGTCGTGTCCTCGAATCCAAAGAGGAGATCGAACTTGAAGCCCACGTCGCTGGTGGGCGACATGCCGTGGGTGAATCCGAACGTGGCGCTGGGCCAGCCGAACTCGCCGCTCACCACGTCGGTCCCGGTCGGAACCGTGGTGCCGCTCAGCAGGCTGTAGGGCCCACCGGGAGCGGTCCTCGCCTGTGCGAACGCCGGGGAAGCTGCCGCTGCGCAGAGCAGCGCTGCGCTGATCGATGTGATCTTGGTCCTCATGGGCGGCGCACCTTACGCGCGCCCGGAGCGAACGTCCACAGCCTCGATCACAGGCCAGCGCACTCGTCCGTGGTAAGGTCGGGCGCGCCATGCCGGTCATCCGGAGTTGGGCGCGCACCGACGTCGGCAGGAAGCGCCCGCACAACGAGGATGCCTACCTGGTCGACGAGGCGCTCGGGCTGTATGCGGTTGCCGACGGGATGGGTGGCCACGCGGCAGGCGAGGTCGCCAGCGCCACCGCGGTGAAGTCGCTGCGCGACGCCCTGGCGCGCGAGAAGCCGGTGCTGGACGCTTTCGCGCGGTCGCCCTCGCCCGAGGCGCGGGAGAGCGCGGCGCAGGCGGTGGAGCGGGCGGTCCAGAGAGCGTGCGCCGACGTCTACGCCGTCTCGCTCTCCGATCCGGGCAAGCGCGGGATGGGGACCACGCTGGTGGCGCTGATTGCTTGCGCACGCAACGCGGTCATCGCCCACGTGGGCGACAGCCGCGCCTACCTCTTCCGCAAGAACCGGGCGCACCAGCTCACCGAAGATCACACCATGGTCCAGGAGCAGCTCAAGCGCGGGCTGATCTCCAAGGCGGACGTGGCGACGGCGGAGAACCGCAACGTGATCACCCGCGCGGTGGGCATCCAGCGCAGCGTCGCGGTGGATACCCTGGTGACCGACGTGCTCCCGGGAGACGTCTACGTGCTGTGCACGGACGGGCTTCATGGCTACCTGGGCGAGGACGAGCTGCCTGCGCTCTTCGGCCAGGAGAAGCAGAGGCTGGTCGACCTGCTCGTCGACCTCGCCCTGCAGCGCGGGGGCAAGGACAACGTCACCGCCATCGCGCTGTCGGTGGAGGCGGGCGCCGACGAGGAGACGGCCGACGTCGAGGGCAGGACCGAGATCCTGCGCCGCATCCCGCTCTTCCAACACATGACCTACAAGGAGCTCCTCGGGATCCTGGGGACCGCGCGCGGCCGGCAGTTCCAGAGGGGGGATGCCGTCATCCGGGAAGGCGAGGCGGGAGACGAGCTGTTCGTCCTGTTCCGCGGCAAGGTGCAGGTGACCAAGGGAGAGATGGCGATCGCGACGCT
>DATFUN010000195.1:0-5761 GCA_035260805.1 Myxococcales bacterium
TCCGGCCCCGGTGGGATCGACTTCGCGCGCGGGGAAGGCGGGGACGTGGCGTTCCCCGGTCGGCGAGAGGATGGTGCAGCCGCGGGGACCGTCCGTCAAAAGGATGGTGCAGGAGCGGCGCAGCTGGGAGAGGTCCAGCGCTTCCGTTTCGGCGCGGCCCACCTTCAGGTAGTCGGCCCGCAGGAGCGCCGCCAGGAGGTCCGGCGCGGGCGGCCGGTGCAGAACCCGCCCCGCCGGGTCGAACGCGCGCACGAAGCCCTGGGCATCGGCGAGCAGCACGCGCGAGAGCGCGCGGAGCCGCAGCAGGGTGGCGAACGGGATCTCCGCCGCCACTGCGACGGCCATCCCTACCTCGCAGGTGTCGCGGAGGTCGTCGGGCTGCAGGGGCGGGGCCGCGACGCGGAGCGTGGCGATGCGCTCGCCGGTCCGGTAGTCGTCCACGAAGCTGGTCGTTCGCGCACCTGGGACCAGGCGGGCAGGTGGGACCCGATCGGGATAGCGGAAGTCGTCGCCGACGTTGGCCACCACGGCGAAATCCACCTTCCCAGCGCGCAGGACCGCCGACACGTACGCAGAAGATCCGCCCAGCTCGCTCCGCTCCTCCTCGCCCAGCAAGGTGTCGTGCGAGTAGTTGCCGGCCACGACCACTTCGCGGTGCATGCGGCTTTTCAGCGTTCACCAAACGACGGCCGGCACGCAAGCTCGGAAGAACGGGACCTTGCGCTCGCAGGGTCTCCTCCCCAGGTTGCATCCGGGCGCTCCCCGCTCGGGGGAGGCCGTCCGCGCTTGAATCGTGGCCGGGGGAGGTGGGTATGCGGGAGGTGGGTATGCGCAGCGCACTACGTCGCGTGGCGTTCGTTGGCGATCTCGAGCTTTCCGTGACCGAGGCCCTGCGCGCGCAGCGCTGCCGCGTGGAGCGCATCGACGGGGCGTCGGTGGTCGCCGTCGCCCGGGACCTCATGTGCATCCGACCCGCCGTGGTGCACGCGCGCTCCTCCCATCTCAAGGTCGGCCTCGTCGCTCGGCTGCTCAACGTTCCTTTGGTCGTGCAGGCCGGCCGGGGCGACGTGAACGCGGTCACCGCTCGCGCCGCGCGGGTTGCAGAGAGGACGCTGTGCGCGACCGTCTCCCTGCGCGAGGCATTGATCGAGCAAGGCGCGCCGGCGTCGACCACCGCCGTGATGCGCGGCCTGCTCGACGAGAAGGTCGATCTGTCGGGCGGCGGTGTCTTCCCGCCGATCCTCGACCCGCGCCTTCGCTGGGTGGTCAGCGCGGCGCCCTGCGACGGGCCAGACCGGGGCCATGCGGATCTCCTGCTCGCATTCCTCTCGCTGGCGCGCACGCGCCCGCGGCTGCATCTCCTCATCGCCGGCGCCGGCGCGACCGCGCGCGCCCTCCTCGCGCAGGCCGATCACGCGGGGATGAGGAGCCGGGTGGTGGTCCACCCGCTCTCGCTCGATCAGCTCCCCGGCGTCTTCACCCGGGCGGCCGTGGTGGTCGCGCCGAGCCGCACCGCGAATCAGCCCGACCCGATCCCGGAGGCGCTGGCCCTGGGCGCGCCGGTGGTGGCCACCGCGGTCGGGCAGCACCCCGGATGGATCCGGGAAGGGCGCACGGGTTTCTTGGTCCCGCCTCGGGCCCCGGCGGCGCTCGCTGCTCGCCTCGCGCAGGTGGTGGACGATCCCGAGCTGGCCAGGCGCATGGGCGCTGCCGCGCGCGCGGCGGCGACGGAGTTGACCAATCCACAGCTGCTGGCGCTCGAGTTGGCCCGGTGCTGGGCCACGGCCTCCCGGCCCGCCCCGACGCCGTTCACCGGGCTGTACCTGCCCGAGTCTCCCCGCACCCTCCGTGCATAAAAAAAATAATTCTTTTTTGCGGGGAGACGGGTGGCGCTCCCGGCGGTGGCTGGCGCCTTGCCGGCCGGACGGGCGCTGCACAGCTTCCTGGGCATTCCGGTTCCCATCATGGCCAGCACGCCCAAACTGCTGATCGTCGGGGATTTCCCGCCGCCCCACGGAGGGGTTGCAGTCCACGTGGAGACCCTGCAACGGGCCGTCCGTTCCCGGGGCGGCGAGTGCACGGTGCTGGACATCGGCAAGGGCCAGGTCCCCGCCGACGGCGTCGTCGCGGCCGGGGGCTACGCGACCTTCAGCGCGCATCTCTTCGGACACGCACTTCGCGGCTACCGGATCCACGTGCACACCAGCGGGGCGAACCCGAAGTCCTGGGCGCTCGCGGCGATGTGCGCCGCGGCGGGCAAGGTCGCGCGCGTGCCTCCCCTGATCACCTTCCACTCCGGCCTGGGCCCTTCGTGGCTGGCCGCGGACCCGACGCGCGCGCGGGTGGCCTGCGCGGTGGGCAACGCGTTCGGCCGGGTGCTGGCGGTCAGCGAGGAGATCCGCGAAGCGCTGCTGACCTGTGGCGTTTCGGGGCGGCGCATCGAGGTCCTGCCGGCGTTCTCCAACTCCTTCCTGCAGCCGGGCGCGCCCCCGCCCGGCTTCCGCGAGCTGCGCGAAGAGGCCGCGCCGCTCTACTCCGCGATGCTGGCGCCTGGCCCGGTGTACGGCGCGCAGGTCCTGCTGCGCGCGTTCGCCGAGGTGCTCGCGGGGAACCCGCGCGCGCGGCTCGCGCTCTACGGGCCCGGGACGCTGGAATTGGTTGGCTCCGCCGGCCCCGCCGCGGCGGGCGTGCGCGCTTTCGGCGAGCTGCACCGGCCGGCGGCGCTCGCGGTGATCGGCGGCAGCGACGTGTTCGTCCGGCCCACCCTCGCCGACGGCGACTCGGTCTCGGTGCGCGAGGCGGTGGCGCTCGGCCGGGTGGTGGTGGCTACCTCGGTGGGCACGCGGCCCGCCGAGGCGCGCCTGGTCGCGCCGGGTGATCCGCAGGCGCTCGCGGACGCTCTCCGCGAGGCCGGCGAAGCCCGGCCCGTGCTCCGGCTGGCGCGCGACGAAGGGCCCGGCGCGGACTGCGTCGGACGACTGATGGCGCTGTACGGATTCGACTCCGGCGAGGAGCTGGCGCCGTCGGCGCGGCCGGTGAGCGCGCGGCCGTCGGTGGAGGGGACCCCATGTGCGGCATCAGCGGCTTCCTGAACCGCGACCCCGCGCAGCCTGCCGACCGCGAGCTCGTCGCGTGCATGACCGAGGTGATCGCGCACCGCGGTCCCGACGGAAGCGGGCTGCACGTGGACGGTCCGGTGGCGCTCGGCCACCGGCGGCTCTCGATCATCGACCTCTCGTCCGCCGGCGCGCAGCCGATGACCAACGAGGACGGGACCGTCTGGATCACCTTCAACGGCGAGATCTACAACTTCCTCGACTTGCGCGCGGAGCTCGTCGCCCGCGGCCACATTTTCCGCAGCCACTGCGACACCGAGGTGCTGGTCCACGGGTACGAGCAGTGGGGCGAGGCGCTGCCGGAGCGGCTGTGCGGGATGTTCGCCTTCGCCATCTGGGATGCGCGCAAGCGGCGGCTGTTCATCGCGCGCGACCGGCTGGGCAAGAAGCCGCTCTACTACCACCTCGGGCGCGATCGCCTCTGCTTCGGCTCGGAGGTGAAATCGCTCCTCTGCGATCCGGCGGTGCCGCGCGAGCTGGACGAGGAGGCGCTGGACCTCTACCTGAGCCTCCGCTACGTCCCGGCGGGCCTGACGGCCTTCGCGCGGATCCACAAGCTGCCGCCCGCTTCCTGCGCGACGTACGAGAACGGCAAACTGAGCGTGCGCCGCTACTGGCGGACCGTCTTCCCACCCGAGCCCGATCTCCGCTCCGACGACGAGCTGGCGGCGGACTTCTGGCAGCGCCTGCGCCACGCGGTGAAGATCCGGCTGATGTCCGACGTGCCGCTCGGCGTCTTCCTCTCCGGCGGGCTCGACTCCTCCGCGATCGCCGCGCACATGGTCGACCTGCGCCGCGAGAGCGGGGGCGATCGGGTGAAGAGCTTCTCGGTCGGCTATCTCGCCGAGGACGGGTCGTCCGAGCTGGACCAGGCCCGGCGCGTGGCCCGCGCCCTGGACACCGACCACAGCGAGGTGGTGGTGACGGCGAAGGACTTCGCCGCTTTCCTGCCCGGCCTGGTCTGGCACCTCGACGAGCCGGTGGCGGACGCCGCCTGCGTGCCGCTCTACTACCTGTCGAAGCGGACGCGCGAGGACGTGGTGGTGGTGCTCTCCGGCGAAGGCGCCGACGAGGTGCTCGCCGGATACCCCATCTACCGCACCATGCTCTACCTGGAGCGCGTGCGGCAGGCCGCCGCCGGCGCCGTGGACCGCACCGCGCCGCTCGCCGCCCGCGCAGTGAAGAACCCCAAGGTACGCAAGTACCTGTACTGGTCGACGCTGCCGCTGACCGAGCGCTACCGCGGCGTCTCCTGCGCCTTCGTCGACGAGGAGAAGTCGATCCTGCGCGGCGAGCGGGGCGGAATCGTCCCGCCTCGCAAGATCAGCAGGAAGCTCCTGGACCGCTTGGCGGTGCACTGGGGAGAGACGGAAGGGCTCCCGCCGCTGGAGCGCATGCTGGAGCTGGACCGGCGCGTGTGGCTCCCGGACGATCTCCTGGTCAAGGCCGACAAGATGACCATGGCCACCTCGCTCGAGCTGCGGGTCCCGTTCCTGGACCACCAGCTGATCGAGTGGTGCGCCGGGCTGCCGGAACGGAGCAAGCTGCGCGGCAGGCTGGGCAAGTGGCTCCTGCGCCACGCCGCCTACGAGCGGCTGCCTCCCGAGTGCACGGCCCCCGGGAAGCGCGGTTTCACGGTGCCGCTCTCGGGATGGTTCCGCAACCAGTTGCACGAGCCGCTCCGCGAGGCGCTGCTCGCCGAGGACGGCTTCTGCCGCCAGCGCTTCGGGGAGAAGCCGCTGCAGCGGCTTCTCGAGGACCACAAACACGGCGTCAGCGACCGCAAGGAAGAGCTGTACGCGCTGTGGGTCCTGGAGCTGTGGCTCAGGCAGCACAAGGTGGGATGGACCGCGCGCGCGGCCGAACGGCGCGCGCCCGAAGTGAACACGAGGAGGAACATGTCGACGGGCGGAAAGCTTCAGGGGCGGGACATCGTGTGCTTCTCCAACGACTGGGACGGCGATCCGCTGTCCAAGATGCACGCGATGAAGATCCTGGCGCGCGACAACCGCGTGCTGTGGGTGAACAGCATCGGCAACCGGAGGCCGACCGCCTCCGCGCGCGACGTGAAGCGGATGGCGAAGAAGGTGCGGGGCGCGATCGAAGGGATCCGCGAGCGCCACCCGAACATCTTCGTGCTCACGCCGCTGGCGATCCCCTTCTATGGGTCTGAGCTGGTGCGCGCGGCCAACGGCGCGCTCCTGCGCGCGCAGGTCAAGCACGCGATGGAGAAGCTGGGGTTCAAGAACGCGATCAGCTGGTCGTTCCTGCCCTCGTCCGCCCCGGTCTCGGGGACCGTCGGCGAGGAGCTGGTCGTGTACCACTGCGTCGACGAGTTCAGCGCCTTCTCCGACGCTCCCGCGCAGCAGATCCGCGAGCTGGAGCGGCGGCTGCTCGCCAAGGCGGACGTGGTGATCTGCTCGGCCGAGAAGCTGCGCAAGGACAAGGAGCGGGTGAACCCCAACGCCTACCTGGTCCAGCACGGCGTCGATCTCGAGCACTTCGCCAAGGCGTTCGACCCGAAGACCGCGGTGCCGGACGAGGTGAGGAACCTGCCCGGCCCGGTGATCGGCTTCTGGGGGCTCATCGCCGACTGGGTCGACCTGCAGCTCGTCCGGCACGTCGCGGACGCCTTCAGCGGCGGG
>DATFUN010000196.1:0-11828 GCA_035260805.1 Myxococcales bacterium
TGAGGCGTGGGGCTCCCCGGCCAGGGCGTGAGCTGGCCCACGATGGTCCCGAAGCCGAACAGCGGGCCGGAGCCCTGGGCCAGGAACGGGAAATCCTCGAAGTTGTTCGGGATGATCGGGTCGCCGAGCCGGTGGTTCTCCGGGAAGATGAAGTCGAAGTTGGGCAACCGGTACTGGCCGGAGCCGAGCCCGTTCGCGAATCCGACCGGGAAGGCGTTCAGAGTCGGATCGAAGGGATCGCTGGGCGGAGTCTGCCCGGTGTGGCTTTGGATGATCATCTCGCGCGTCGGGGGCATGAACTGGCCGCCCAGCACGTGGAAGCGGAACCGGCCGCGGACCGGCTGAGCCAGCGGGTCGACGGTGCCGAGCAGCCGGAGGGTCTCCACGCCGGTGCACGGATTCACGTCGACGCCGTTGATGTCGACGAGGTTGATCGGATCGGTGGTGAACCCGACGATGAAGATGCGGGTCGTCGCCTCCTGCGTGATGCCGTTGACGCCTGAGCCGCCGGTCCCCAGAAGGATCGTCTCCACGCTGACGTAGGCCGGCTGGACGCCGGGCGAGGTGAAGACCCCCAGGTTCGCGTTGAGGGTGTGCGCAGAGATGTACTGGTTGCCCAGCGAGTCCTTGGCGAGCGAGCCGGAGTAGTCGATCCAGTCGCCCACCATGAGGGGGAGTTGCTGACGCGCGTCGGGGAAGCCGGAAGGATCCGCTCCGGGCTGACCGGGAGGGGGCAGCATGTCGAATCTCTTGAGCGGCGCGCCGTTCGGGAGGAACACGTCGGTCGGGAACCGCGCATCGCCGTTCAGGGGGCGATTGCCCTTGGGGCAGAACGGATCCCCGCCATCGGGCGCGCTGGTGGGCGCCACGCGCGGCACGCAGACCGGGTAGCCGGACGCGGCGTGAACGGTCGTGTTGTTGGTGTCGCCGCTGAAGCGCGGATCGGGGCTGTGCTTTTGGCCCCAACGACCGATTGGGTCATTGATTTGCACGCGAGCGCCGTTCGGCGCACCGCTCGCCAGAGTGCAGGGTGCCGTGCCGGCAGCGGCATTCGGGTCCCCGCCCACGTAGATGAAGCTGTTCGTGTAATCGATGCAGCTGATCGTGCCCGATCCCACGTTCAGGCCCTGCTGGGAGACCGGGGCGATCAGCCCGACGATGTACTGGTCCTTGCCGGCGGCGTCCTTCACGACGTTACCGAGGGCGCGGACCTCGAAGGAGGGGAAGGGACCGCCGGGGTTTGCGGTCCCAGGCGCGGTGGCATCGCTCAGCGCCAGTCCGGTCTGACCCGGCGCCTGGCTCTGGGCTTGCCCGTTGAGCCCCACCGTCGAAGAGCCCTGCGGGGCCGCGAACGAGGCGACGATGTTGCCGTTCGCGTCGAGCGTGGGGAAGAGCTGGGCCCAGGTAAGGGTGTTCGCGGGCATCTGGATGATCGTGTTGCAAGGCACGATCATCTTGAGGCCGTTGAGCATCATCGTGCCGCCCCAGAGCATCCGGTCGGTGATCTGCGGACACAGCGACCCGTCCAGCGTCGCCGACTGGATGAATCCCAGCGAGTCGAACTGGGGGGGCGGAGTAGGAATTGCTTGCGCCTGCGCGCCGCCTGCGTAGAGCAGAGCCGCGGCGAGCGGCGCCACCAAGGTCCATCGCCTGTTGTCGAAACGATGCGCTGCCGAGCGCGGCTGCGCGCCGCGAAGACTTTCCGTACGAGCCATCTGGTCCCCCCTTTGAGGAAGCCTCGCGAGCTTCTCCAGGACGGGACGCACTGCTGCATTGTCGATGCCATTTGCATTGGTGCAAAACGATTGATGAAACTCGTTATCGACGAGTACAGGAATTGAACAGGGTCCGGCGCGCGTCCGCGCGGCTTCGGCGAAACTGCGGAGGCAAACTAGCGGCTTCACGGCACGGGCGCCCGGATACCGGGTCTCCGCCGAAGTGGTCTGATTCTCGCCACGACGATCGTCTCATGCGAGCTCTGTCGCGCTAGACGCCCGCGCAAGGCGCGACGCCCGCACCGGGATGGTCAGTGGTCGTGGAAGGCGCGCGAACGGTTGCGCGCGCGGAACGATCGGACGGCCGGGCAGGGCGGGACCGCGAGCGCGGTCAATATCTCCGGCGGACCATCTCAGGCCGCCGCGGAAAGCCCGGCTGCGTGGCCTGCGAGATGCCCGGCTCGGTGCTCAGATGGGGAATCCCATATCGCCGGATCTTGGCGTACAGCGTCGCCTTCGCCACGCCGAGGATGCGCGCGGCGCGCGCCACGTTGCCGCCCGTCTTTTCCAGCGCGCGGATGCAGGCCTCGCGCTCGGCGGCTTCCAGCGTCATCGGCCGAGGGCCAGAAGCCGCAGCGCCGGGGCGGCGTAGGCTGCGCTCGATCACGTCGGGAACGACGTCGATGATGTCCTTGCCGGGCGAAAGCAGGCTGACCGCGCAGTCGAGGGTGTTGACCAGCTCGCGGACGTTTCCCGGCCAATCGTACATCTCGAGCGCAGCCATGACGTCGGCCGCCACGCGGAGGACGGCGCGGTCGCTCCTCTGCGCGAGCACGCGCAAGCGGTGCGCCACGAGCAGGCGGACGTCCTTGCCGCGCTGGCGCAGCGGAGGCAGCTCGACGTGCACCACGCGGAGGCGATGGAGGAGGTCGAGGCGGAAGCGACCCTCGGCGACGTCGCGCTCCAGATCGCGGTTGGTGCTGGCGATGACGCGCGCGGAGAACGCCTTGCCGCGAGAGCCGCCCAGGCGCTGCACCACCCTTTCTTGAAGGACGCGCAGCAGCTTGGCCTGCATCTCGAGCGGCATGTCGCCGACCTCGTCGAGCAGCAGGGTGCCGTTGCGCGCCAGCTCGAACTTGCCTGGATTGCCCTGCGCGGCGGCGCCGGTGAAGGCGCCTGCGTCGTACCCGAACAGCTCGCTCTCGAGCAGCTCCCGCGGGATCGCCGACACGTTGACGCCCACGAACGGCTCGCTCGCCCGAGCGGACGCGCTGTGGATCGCCTGGGCCAGGATCTCCTTGCCGGTGCCGGTCTCGCCGGTGATGAGGATCGGCAGGTGCGAATCCGCCACCCTCTCCGCCGTCTCTCGCGCGCGCAGGATGAGGGGCGACTCTCCGAGCAGATCGCCGATTCCGAAGTGCGCCGCATCGGTCCGCGGCGCCTTGCCGGAAGCGGCGATCAGCGTGACGGCCACGCCTGCCTCGCACCGGCGCAGCTGCAGCTTCACTTCGCCCGTAGGGAGCCTGACGGTGTCGGGGCCGCGGCCGCCGGTGGCGACCGCGAGGGCGAGCGGCGCCATCCCGGGGATGTCCCGCAGCCGCCTCCCGATGGTCTCGCTCCTGCTGCGGCCCATGAGCGCCGCCGCGGAGCCGCTCACGGCGCGCACGATCCCGTTGGCGTCGAGAGACATGACCGCATCGTGGACCGCGCTCAAGAGCGCCGTCTCGATGGCGCGGGAAGCGCGCACCTCCGCGTCGGAATGCGCGCGGGCCAGCACGTTGGAGGCGACGTAGGCGAAGATCGCCAGCTCGCGCACCTCCTGGGGAAGGAAGCAGGCGCTCGCTTCCCTTTCCAGGATGAGCAGCAGGCGCATGCCTGCCTGGTCCGGAACGGAGACCACGGCGATCGGATCCTTTCCGGCGTGCGCGGAGCTCTCGTCGTCGGCTGCGTGCAGGTGCGCATCGAGGGTGGGATACGCCTCGAGCGTCGAGCGCGCGTGGCGCAGGATCCGCTCCATCGGAGTCTGGAGAGCCAGGCCATACGCCGCGAGCACCGCCGTCTCACCTTCCGCGGAGATCTCGAGGAGCTGCGCGCCGCGCGCGGCGCAGACGCTGCTCGCGATTGCCGGAATCGACTCGACGAGATTGCTCGTCCCGGCCAGCGCAGTGAGCTTGCGACACCCCGCGACCAGGCCATGGCCGTTGCGGTCCGAGCCAGTCGCAGCCGAATACGGCAAGAGCGGGCCGATGCCACCGCGCCCCGACCCATCGAGACCAAATGCAGACGATGCTTCCTCTCGCCGTCTCTCGCGAGAAAACTCTCCGTCTGCGGAATCCGCTTCGCGCACCACGAATGACACGGTGCCCCCCCGGGCGATGCGAAGGATTGTGCTCGACGTTGAAAGGCCCTGTCAAACGAATTAAGCGATATTGACGTAGAACGCCGCACGTCGCGTCTTCGCGCTGCGACGGACCAGTGCAGCGTGGCGCGAACGGGGCGGTGGGTCGCGCAGAGGGGTCCGAGATCACTCACCATTCCAGTCAGAGCAGAATCGTATCTCCGACCATCGTCCTGCTACACGGCGAGGCAGGTTGTCAGGCTAAGCACAGATTGCGCGAACATCCAAAGGCGCATTTGTAAAACAATTACTGAGCCTTGGTGTGTGAGCCCGACTGCGCTAGCCGCGCAGCAATTGACCGAGCGCGCGCATCGAACGGATTCGCGAAACGCCGCGAGTCAGGGGCAGCCGGCCGCCGTCGTGCACGGCGACGACGGCGCCGCGCAACCGCTCAGCGATCGACGCGGCGATCTGCGCGGCCGCGGTCCGCGCCGCCCGTTCGGGCCCGGCGAGCAGGACGATCACTTTCGCCCGGACGCGCTCGACGAGGTCCACCAGTTCGGCGGAGTCGTTGCTCTCGGCAGCGGAGAGGACGGAGTAGCCGTGGCTGCGCAGGCAGCACTCCACCAATCCGGCCGTGCAGCCGTTCACGGGTCCGAAGTGCTTGACGAACGCGGGCGTCGACTTGCGCGGCTCGCTCACCAGCGCCGGCAGGCGGGCCAGGAGGTCGAAGAGTAGCGGGCGAGGCGCAGACGATGCGCCGGGGAACACGCGCTCGTCGAGCAAGTCGTCGAGGGCGGCGCCGCGTCCCACCTCCTCCATCAGCGCGGCTACGGAGCCCGCCAGGTCGCCCGCGGCGAAGGCCGCCTCGAACTCGCGCGCCTCTCCGGCGAGCTTCCGGAGGTACTCGAGCACGTGGTCGGGCGCGAATCGGCGGCTGTCCTTCCGGCTCGATCGCAAGAAGCCGATCGACCCGGCGTTGGCGAGGCGCTTCACGCTGGCCTCGCCGATTGCCAGGAGCTGGGCAACCTGGCGGGTCGAGAGGGAACCGTAGACCGCGTCGGCCGGCTGCAGTATCGCCGCGCGCTGCTCTTGCCCGGCGGCGACACCCGCTTCAAAGGCGTCGTCCAGCTCGGCGAGCTGGTGGGTCTGTGCCTCGTTGGGCGGACAGCGCTGCATCGCGAAAACCCTACCGCCGAGGGCCCTGCAAATTGTTTCGACCTCGAAATAGTCTGGCCTCGTGGTCAGGATCGGGCAGGGGCACCGGCCTGCGCCGAGCGCTCGGGTGGGGGGCTGCGCACCGGGCGCCGACCGAGGCCAAGCAAAGCCGCCCGCTGGACGGGCGGCTACGCGCCGCGGCTGCCGATTTCCCTTCGGGGGAGCCCGGACCCGTCGCCTAGACTGGCTGGATGCTCGTCATCGCCTTGCTGCTCGCCGCCGCCCCGAAGGTGGAGCGGGTGGACGTCGACCTGGGCGGCGTCGGGCACACCAAGGCGAACGCCGTCCGGCGGCTGATGACCACGCGGGACGGGACTCTCCTGGACGAGGAGACCCTCCGCCGCGACGTCGCGCGGCTGCGGTCGACGGGCATCCTCTATGACGTGGAGGAGCGCACCTTCGCGGGGCAGAACGGGGCGCGGGTTGCGCTGTCCCTCAAGGACCGCTGGACGCTGCTCCCGATGTTCGGTCTGCGGCGGGGCGGCGGCCGGACCGCGGCGCGCGCCGGCTTTTCGGATCACAACGCCTTCGGCCAGCTCTTCTCGCTCCACGGCGAAGTGAGCAGCAACGCCGACGTGCCGTTCTTCGGCCACGGACCCGGCGACCGCCTCGGCAGCTTCGTCTACGTGCGCGTACCGCGGGCCTTCGGCAGCCGGTTCACCCCCGGCGTGTCCTGGACGCGCGAGTTCCTCGACTACGCCCGCTTCGCGCCCGGCGGGCAAGCCACCTTCCTCTACGACCGCCAGCGGCACGAGCTCCGCTTCGAGACCCGGTACGAAGTAACCGATCTCTTCTCCGCCACCGCAGGCGTGACGTTCTCGCGCGATAGGTTCTCGCAGTCCTCGCTGTCGCCCTCGGCGGGCGAGCTGCCCCAGGGGGGGCAGGGGACCTGGATCGTCCTCGGCGCGCAGGCGGGCGTGGTGGAGGAGCAGCTGTCGATGCTCCGCGGTACCCAGCTGGAGGTGACGGGAGCGCACGCCGTCAGAGGCCTCGTCGGATCGGACCTCAGCGCGACCTCCTTCGCGGCCACGCTCCGGTCCTTCTGGGTCCCGGCGCCGGGCCGGAACCTGTGCGCACAGATCGTCGCCCGGACGACGACCGGACGGAGCGACGCGCTCCTCTTCCGCGCCGGCGGGCTGCGGGAGATTCGCGGCTTTCCCGATGCGTACTTCCAGGCCCAGCAGCTGGTGCACGGAAACCTGGAGCTCCGCGCAGACGTTGTGCGGACGAACGTGCTGGTGCCGGCGATCGGCCAGGTGGCGGGCTTCACCGACTTCGGCTGGGTGGGAGCGCGCGCCTCCGGCGTCGCCGGCCTCCCTTATACCGGACCGGTGGCGAGCGCCGGCGTGGGCCTGCGCTGGATCCCGATCCCGTTCGCGCGGGCGGTAGGCCGGCTCGACGTCGCGGTGGGCATGGTGCCCGAGCGCAGGGTGGACATCTCGCTCGGCGGCCAGCAGTTCTTCTGAGCGCCCTGCCGGTCAGCGGTGCGCGCTGCGGCTCTTGCCGTCGAGCTTCACGCGCTCGGCGGAGCGCTTCAGGTCCTCGACCCACTGGCGCTCCAGCTCCTTCGCCAGGCGCGGGTCGTCGGCCACCAGAACTGCCTCGTCCATCTTGTTCAGCGAGAGTGCGTCGAGGTTCGAGGAGCCGACCGCCACCAGGCTGTCGTCCACCAGCACCGTCTTCGAGTGCAGCATCGACGGCTGGTACTCGAACCCGCGCGCTCCGGCCACGATCAGGCGGTCCATCCGCTCGCGCTGCGGCCCGAGGTAGAGGTGCGCGTCGGTCTTCTCGCCGGCCGCCAGGATGCGCACGTCGACGCCTTTCTGGGCCTTCTGCTCCAGCAGCTGGAGGATGGGCTCCGAGGGCACGAAGTAGGCGTTGGCGATCCAGACCCGCTTCTTGCCCGCCGCGATGAGCAGCTGCATCAGGCGGTCGCCCTTGGTGACCACGCCGTTGTCGGTGGAGGTGACGAAGGCCGCCGCGGTCTGGCCCGCCCTCTCCGGCCGAGGGAAGGAGTCGGGCGGCAGCAGCTCGCTGGCGGCCTCCTGCCAGTTCTCGGCGAAGGCCTGCTGCATGGCCGCCACCGCCGGGCCGCGTACCAGCACGTTGCTGTCGCGCCACTCCTCTTCCGACTTGCCGCGGCCGCGCCACTTGTCGTCCACCCCGAACCCGCCGGTGATCCCCGCCCGCCCGTCCACCACGATGATCTTGCGGTGTGTGCGCGCCAGGTCGTCCTGGCCAGGCACCGGACGGAACTTGCGCACGGTGCACCCGGCGTCCTCGAGCGGCCCGGACTCCTTCTCGGAGAAGCTCAAGCTGCCTACGGCGTCCACCAGGATGCGGCAGGCGACCCCCATGCGCGTCCGAGCGGCGATGGCGGCGGTGAGCCTACGCGCCGTGTCGCTGTCGGACCAGACGAAGGTGACGATGTGGATGCTCTTCTTCGCCTTCGCGATCTCCGCGAGGGCGGCCTCGAACACCTTGCCGTTGTTCACCCAGCGGACGTCGTTGCCTCCCTCGAGCCGCAGGCCGACCGTCTGGTAGAGCGCGTTGGAGAAGTCGGGCCCGGGCTCCGGCGCCTCGGCCGGCAGGTGCACCTCACCGACTGACTTGCGGCCGACGCCGAGGCAGGCGGTGAGCGAGAAGGCGAGCGGCAGGACGATCGATGCTCGAGCGATCTGCAAGGAGGACCTCCCCCGCCACCGTGGGCATGCAGCCGCACGCGCGCAACACGAACGGGCGTGCGCCAGGCACTTCCAGCGCGGCCCCGCTGCGCTAGGTTTGCGCGATGGTTCGCGCGCCGCTGCTGGTCTGCCTCGCTCTGGTGGCCTGCGCGGCCACCCACCATGAGCCCGCCGTCCGCGGAATGCCGGTCGACGATCCTAAAGCGAGCCTGAGCGCGCTCTGGGTCGGGCATGCGACGGTGCTTCTCCGCTTCGGGCGTCGATTCGTGCTCACCGATCCCAACCTGGGCGGGTCGATCATGGTGGTCCCGCGCGTCACGCCTCCTTCGCTCAAGCCGCGCGACCTGCCTTCCATCGATGTCGCGGTGATCAGCCATCTTCACGTCGACCACTTCGACACCTGGACGGTTCGGCGCATGGGCCGCCGCGCCGAGGTCATCTATCCGGCGGGCGGCGAGAGCTACATGGGCTCGGTCGAGCAGCGCACGCGTCCTCTCCAGCCCTGGGAGACGGTCGAGCGCGCAGGCCTGCGCATCACGGCCGTGCCGGTGCATCATTCGGGCGGACGCTTCCTGGTGGACGCCCTCTGGAACCACGCCTCGAGCGGATACGTGATCGAGGGCGGCGGCCAGACGGTGTTCTTCGCCGGAGACACGGGCTACGACGAGCGAGCGTTCAAGGAGATCGGCAGGCGGTTCCCGGCGATCGACCTCGCCCTGGTGCCGATCGCGCCGGCGCGGGGCGGCAATCGGAACCACGCCAGTCCGAAGGAGGCCCTGCAGATCTTCGCCGACGTGGGCGCGCGCTACATGATCCCCATCCACTTCGAGGCGTACCACAGCACCGCCGTGCCGCTCGACGAGCCGCGCCGGATCCTCGGCGAGGAGGTGGAGCGGCTCGGCCTCCAGGGCCGCGTGTTCGCGCTGCGCACCGGCGAGCGGTGGATGCTGCCGGACGGCGCGATCGGCGAACCGTGGGTCACGCACGAGAAGGCGCCGGAGCCGAGCAGGGCTGCCGCGCGGTAGGCTCGCAGCGCGATGCCCGACGAGCTTCCGTTTCCCGAGAGCCTGTGCCACCGCTGCGCGGCGCCGCCGAGGTACGTGCGCACCGCCTCGAGCACGTTCATCCTCTGCCCGCTGCTGCCGGAAAAATACCCGCCGCAACCCGTGCGGAGCTGCCCCCTCTTCCGCCCGCGTGCCGGCGAGACCGAGCCTGAAGCGCATCCCAAAAAATCCGCGCCATGAAACAGCGTAGCGCCGCCGATTACGGCGGCGACTAATTCATCCGGCGGTACACGCCGACCACCACGCCGATGATCTGCGTCTCGCGGAAGTCGTCTCGTGCCACGTAGATGGGCTTCAGCCTCGGATTGGACGGCTGGAAGCGGACGCGGTCGCCTTCCGGGTAGTAGCGCTTCACCGTCGCCTCGTCCTCGATGAGGGCGACCACGATCTCCCCCGGCGAGGCCTGTAGCTGCTTGCGGACGAAGATGTAGTCGCCGTCGAGGATGCCGTCGCCGATCATGCTGTCGCCGGTCACCTTGAGCGCGAACACCTTCTTGCTCGCGTCCCCGAGGAGGAAGCTGTCGATGCGCACGTGATCGGTGATGTTCTCCTGGGCCAGGATGGGAGCGCCGGCGGCGACCTTGCCCACCACCGGGACCTCGATCACGCGTCCGGAATCGACGTCCGGAGCGGGCTCGACGTCCCGCCGCACGAAGCGCGCCGGCTTGCCGCCCTCGATCACGCTGAGGGCGCGGCTCTTCAGCTCGCCCCGCAGCAGGTACCCCTTGCGCTCGAGCGCCTTGAGGTGGTCGTTCACGCCGTTGGTGGAGCGGATCCCGAAGTGCTCGCCGATCTCGCGGATGGTGGGCGGATAGCCCTGGTCCTGGATGCTCCGCTTGATGAAGGCGAGGATCTTCTCCTGGCGCTCGGTCAACGTCTCGGTCATCTCGGCCCTCCCAGGCCGGCCAACCTACTGAACGTGCGCGCACTGGTCAAGTTTTCAGCGATCCGGAGTCCAGCAGGCGGCGCACGTGGCCGAGCAGCGTCGAGCTGGAGAACGGCTTGTGCAAGAGCGCATCGGCGCCGGCGGGATCGCGCTCGGTGTAGCCGGTCATGAAGAGGACGCGCGTCTTGGGACGCTGCGCGGACACGTGGCGGGCCAGCTCCGGCCCCGTCATCTCCGGCATCACCACGTCGGTGAGCAGCAGGTGGATCTCGCCGCCGTGCTCCTGGCAGCGGCGCAGGCCGTCGGCGCCGTCCCGGGCCTCGAGCACTCGATACCCGTGGTCGACCAGGATGCGCCGGAGCAGCGTGCGCACCGGATCCTCGTCTTCGACCACCAGGATGGTCTCTCCGCGGCCCGCCTCCGGCGCGTGCGTCGCGCGCCCGTTCTGCGCGGGGCCGCCGTCGCTCGCGGGCAGGTAGATGCGGAACGTGCTGCCGGCGCCGGGGCGCGACTCGACGTCGATGCCGCCGCCGGACGCGCGCACGATCCCGTAGACGGTCGCCAGACCGAGCCCTGTTCCCCTGCCGAACTCCTTGGTGGTGAAGAAGGGCTCGAACAGCCGCGCGAGCACCTCCTCGCTCATCCCCTCCCCGGAGTCCGCGACCGCGATGATGACGTAGCGGCCGGGGGAGAGATCACCGCCGCGCAGCACGCGCGCCTCCTGCACCACTTGGTTCGCCGTAGCGATCCGCACCGTTCCGCCCCGGGGCATCGCGTCCCGGGCGTTCACCGCCAGGTTGATCAGGATCTGCCCGATCTGGTCGGGGTCGGCGCGGACTCCCCACAGCTCGGGCTCACGCTGGGACTGCAGGCGCACGCCTTCACCGAGCACGCGGGTGAGCAGTCGCATGACGTCGGTGACGGCCGCGTTCAAGTCCATCTGCTCGTGCGCCACCGGCTTGTGCCTGCTGAAGAGGAGGAGCTGCTTGGTGAGCGCGGCCCCGCGCTCCGCCGCCCGCGCGATGCCCTGCAGCTCCACGTTTCCCGGCCCTAGCTCCTGGGCGAGGAACTCGGCGTGCGCGGAGATGATGGTGAGCAGATTGTTGAAGTCGTGGGCGACGCCGCCGGCCAGGCGGCCCACCGCCTCCATCTTCTGCGAGACCCGCAGCCGTTCCTCCAGCGCGCGGCGGTCGCGCTCCGCCTGCACGGCCGCGGTGGCGTCGCGCACCGACTGCACCCGCAGGCGCCTTCCCTTGAGGGTGAACTCGGTCGCGCTGACGTCGGCGGAGAAGAGGGTGCCGTCCTTGCGCCGGTGCTCGTGCCGCCCGATTTCGGTGGGCCCGAGCTGGGCGGCGCGCAGGCAGGTCAGCTCCTCGAGCGCGTACTCGTAGAGCTGCACGGCCGCCCCGTTCGCGTCCTGCACCAGGCCCGATTGCACGTCGTAGACCACCACGGCGTCCGGGGCCGAGGCGACCAGGTGGTGGTACCGGGCCTCCGACTCGGTCAGCCGATCGAGCAGCTCCCGCTGGTTGCGGCGCAGGCGCGATTTCTCCATCGCGTTGTGCACTTTGAGCGCGAGCGCGGCATAGTCGTCGATGGGCTTGGTCAGGTAGTCGAAGGCGCCGATCTGCACCGCCTCGATCGCGGTATCCAACGAGGCGTAGCCGGTGATGAGGATCACTTCCAGCTCCGGTTGCAGGGCCTTGAGCCTGCGCGAGAGGTCGAGGCCGGAAGCGCCCTGCAGGTTCTTGTCGATCAGCGCCACGTCCAGCGGCCCGCGCGCCGCAACTCGCATCGCCTCGTCGGGCGAGTCGGCCAGGGCGATCTCGCGGCCTTCCTCCTCCAGGAGGCGCTTGAGCACGTCCAGGACCACCGGCTCGTCGTCGACGATGAGGATGCTCGCCATCAAAGCCTCACTGCACC
>DATFUN010000197.1:0-2517 GCA_035260805.1 Myxococcales bacterium
CGCGCTCCGCGCCTCGCGGTCGGAGTGCACCACCGCATGGACCTCGGCCTCCCAGGTCGCGGCCGGCTCACCCCAGCCGCTCTCGACCGCGTCGAGCGCGCTGCACTCGCCGTCGCGCACCGAGGCCGCCAGAGCGCGGGCCGAGCTCCTCCACTGCGCCGCGCTCACGGGTTCAGGTTCTCGACGATCGGCGGCACCCGGAAGAACCCGTCCTCGGATTCGGGGGCCATCGCCAGCGCATCCTCGGGCGACAGCCGCCGCCCGTTGGGAACGTCCTCCCGCATCGGCACGCCGGCCGGTGCGAAGCGGCTCGGCTCGCACCCGGCGAGGTCGAGCGTGCGCAGGGTCTCGGCGAAGCTCAGCACCGCCGACAGCTCGGCGGCGACCTTCTCCTTGCGCTCCTCCGGAATCTCGATCCGCGCCAGCTCGGCGATCGCGTCCACGTCCTCACGCCGGATCGTCATCGCCCCCTCCGCTCAGGAACCGCCCCACCACCTTCTTCACGCCGGCCGCGAACTGCACGGTGTAGCGCGCCTCCGGACCCTCCCCCTCGGCGTCGAGCACGCGCCCGCGGCCGAAGGTCTCGTGCCACACCTCGCGCCCCGCCGCGCGGCTGCGCGAGCGTACCGGCCGGACCGGGGTCGCCACCGCCACGCCGTCGCGGCCGCCGCGCCACGGCGCGCGCTCCGCGTTCCCGCCGCCCCAGGCCCGCGGCGCGCGCGGCGGCTCGATGCGCTCCAGCAGCATCTCCGGGATCTCGTCGACGAAGCGCGAGATCTGCCCGCCGCGGGCCCCGTCGAAGCGGCGGCGATAGGCGGCGGCGGTGAGCAGCACCTCGTTCTGCGCGCGGGTGAGCGCGACGTAGAACAGGCGACGCTCCTCCTCGAGCCCCTCCGAGTCGTCGCTCGAGGACCCGTGCGGGAGCAGGCCCTCCTCGAGCCCGGCCACGATCACCACCGGGAACTCCAGCCCCTTGGCGTTGTGCGCGGTGAGCAGCAGCACCCGGTCGAGCGCCTCCGACATGCGGTCCACGTCGGTCAGCAGCGCGGTCTCCACCAGGTACTCCCCCAGCGTCCCGCCCGACTGCTCGGCCCAGCTCACCGCCCCGGTCACCAGCTCCTCGAGGTTGGCGATCCGCTCGGCGGTCTCCGACTCCTGCGGATCGCCGAGCGACTCCTTGTACCCGCTGCTCTCGAGCAGGACGCGGAACACCTCCTCGACCGGGGCGTCGCGCATTCCGGCGAGCCGGTCCATGAGCGCGATCAGCGCCGCCGCCCCGCCGCGCGCCGGGCCGCGCAACGCGTCCGCCGCGATCAGCGCCCGCAGCGCCTCGAGCGGCACCCCCGCGCCGCCGTCCCGCATCTCGATCTGGGCGCGCACCGCGGGGCCCAGCCCGCGCCGCGGCGTGTTCCAGATCCTCCAGAACGCCACGGTGTCGGCCGGGTTCACCGCCAGGCGCAGGTAGGCGAGCACGTCCTTCACCTCGCGGCGCTGGTAGAACGCCACCCCGCCCACGATCTCGTAGGCGATGCCGCGGTGGCGCAGCTCGGTCTCGAACGCGCGCGACTGGGCGTTGGTGCGGTACAGCACCGCGCACTGGTCGTAGCGGCCGCCGCGCGCCACGTGGGCGTCGAGCGCGGCCCGTACCCGCCGCGCCTCGTCCTCCTCGTCGGAGGCCAGCACGAACCGGAGCCGCGGACCGTCCTCGCGCTCGCACCACAGGGTCTTGCCCTTGCGCGCCTGGTTGTTCGCGATCACCGCGTTCGCCGCCTTGAGGATGTTGCCGGTGGAACGGTAGTTCTGCTCCAGCCGCAGCACCGTCGCGCCCGGGAAGGCGCGCTCGAAGTCGAGCACGTTCGACAGGTCGGCTCCGCGCCAGCCGTAGATGGACTGGTCGTCGTCCCCGACCACGAACACGCTGCCGTGCACCCCGCTGAGCGCGCGGATCAGGCGGAACTGGGCGTGGTTGGTGTCCTGGTACTCGTCCACCAGCACGTGCTCGAAGCGCGCCGCCCAGCGCCGCCCGGCCTCGGGATCGTCCTGCAGCAGCCGCACCGCCTCGGCGATCAGGTCGTCGAAATCGAGCGCGGCGTTGCGGCGCAGCTCCTCCTGGTAGGCGGCGTAGACCTCCGCGACGCTGCGCTCCCACGGGCTCACCGCCAGGCGCATCACCTCGGAGGGCGGCACCAGCGCGTTCTTGGCGTCCGAGATCCGGTTCAGCACCGGTCCCGGACGGAACGCGGTCTCCGAGAGCTGCATGCGCTGGAACAGTCCGCGCAGCACCGTCTCCTGGTCCTCGCGGTCGTAGATCGCGAAGTCGCGCGGCAGCCCGAGCCGGCCGGCCTCGCGCCGCAGCAGCCGCAGGCAGATCCCGTGGAAGGTGCCGACCCACAGCCGCCTGGCCGCCTCACCGACCGAGCTCTCGAGCCGGGCGCGCATCTCCTTCGCCGCGCGGTTGGTGAAGGTGAAGGCCAGGATCCGGTCGGGCGCGGCCCCGAGCGCCAGCATCCGCGCCAC
>DATFUN010000198.1:0-7397 GCA_035260805.1 Myxococcales bacterium
GATCTTCATCGCTGCGCGCGTACCAGAGCCCACATCCGGCGGCAACCGCGAAACTCGCTGCCTCGGGGGCCCATGGTAGGCTTCGAGCCTCGGGGGGACGCCAAGCTCGCGATGAACGGACCGCGCCTCATCCTGAAGGGAGCGGGCGAGCCCGCCGAATTCCCCCTCGGTGAGCAGAGCGTGCTGGGGCGCTCCACCCAGGCGACCGTCCGGCTCTCCGATCGCGAGGTCTCGCGCAAGCACAGCCAGATCGACCGCGAGGGGCAGGACTTCGTGCTCCGCGACCTGGGGTCCTCGAACGGGACCTTCGTGAACGGGAAGCGGATCCTCGGCCCCACCCGGTTGAACGACGGCGACGAGGTGCTCATCGGCACCTCCAAGATGGAGTTCCGCCTGGGCAGCGCCGACGAGGGAGCGGCCGAGATCGTGCACATGGAGCCCTCCGGCGCGCCGCTCGAGGGAGTGGTGGCGCGCGTACCGGCCAAGGCCAACTTCGCCCCGGCGGACCAGGTCCCGGACGCCCAGCAGCTCAAGCGGGACTACGAGCGGCTGCGCATCGGGCACGAGTTCAGCCGGTACGTGCGGCTGGAGCGCGACCTGGGCGAGCTGCTCTCCCGCATCCTCTCCATCGCCTTCGACCTCATCCCCGCCGACAGCGGGGTCATCCTGCTGCGGGATGGGGCCACCCAGGAGCTGGTCATCCAGTCGATGCGGCAGCGCAACCCGGGCCAGGGCAAGGTGCTGGTCTCGGACACGCTGCTCAAGCAGGTGCAGGCGACGCACCAGGGCGTCCTGACCAGCGACGCCATCAGCGACGAGCGGTTCTCCTCCAGCCAGTCGATCATCGCGCTCGGCGTGCGCAGCGCGATGGCCGTGCCGCTGCTCAGCGGCGACGAGGTGAAGGGGATCATGTTCCTCGACTCGCGCGAGCGCGTCGCGGCGTTCACCACCAAGGACCTGGAGGTGCTGAGCGCCATCGCGGCGCAGGCCTCGGTGGCGCTGGAGAACAGCGAGTATGCCCGCGCGCTGGAGCGCGAGGCAGAGCAGCGGGCGCAGCTCTCGCGCTTCCTCTCGCCGGCGCTGGTCGAGCAAGCCGCCCGCGGCGCCCTGGAGCTGGCGAAGGGCGGCCAGCTCACCGAGCTGACCATCCTCTTCAGCGACATTCGCGGCTTCACCTCGATGAGCGAGAAGCTGCCGGCCCAGGAGGTGGTCACGGTCCTCAACGACTACTTCGAGCTGATGGTGGACGTCCTCTTCGAGCACGGGGGCATCCTCGACAAGTTCATCGGGGACGCGCTGATGGGCTTGTGGGGCGCCCCGGTGCGCAGGCCGGACGACGCGACGCGCGCCGTGCAGGCAGCCGTCCAGATGCAGACGAAGTTGAGGGAGTTCAACGCCGAGCGCGTCG
This sequence comes from Myxococcales bacterium, assembly GCA_035260805.1. Taxonomy (GTDB): domain Bacteria; phylum Myxococcota; class Myxococcia; order Myxococcales; family 40CM-4-68-19; genus VBKO01. Next base: position 1,409 of record DATFUN010000198.1, read on the forward strand.
CCGATGGGAAGCAGCCGCTGCAGATCGGCATCGGGCTGCACACCGGGCAAGTGGTGGTGGGGAACATGGGATCGTCGAAGGCGCTCAGCTACACGGCCATCGGCGACGGCGTGAACCTCGCTTCGCGCCTCTGCGGGGTGGCACGCGAGGAGATGATCGTCATCTCCGAGGAGTGCGCGGCCAGGGCGGGCAAGGCCAAGTTCGTGCTCGAGGGATTGCCCCCGACCAAGGTGAAGAACCGCGAGGCACCGGTGCAGATCTGGAGCGTGAAGGGCATCCGGTGAGAGCAGCCGCGCTCGCGCTTGCGCCAGGGAACCCGCCTTGACGCCATGAGCGTCGGACCCCCCTGCTAGATTCGACCAAGGTGATGGGGATGGCGCTCTGGCCTTTGCGGCCGGGTGCCTGGGGAGGCGGGGAATGGCGTTCAACGCGATCGTGTGGGTGGACAAGAAGGTCGGCCCGTGGAGCTGGATCCACGACGGCAACCAGGGCCAGCCGTGGCCCGAGCCGAAGCAGCCCGCGCTGCTGGCCAACTGGTTCGACGGCGGATGGAAGATCGTCGCCGCGCAGCAGATCGGGGCCGATCCGGCCGGCGACGATCTGCTGCTGCTGCTCCGCCACGACGGAGCGCCGCCCTAGACCAGGGCGCTTGCCCGCGGACCGTTCTCGCCCGGCGTGGCCGAAAACTTGCGCGATCGGATCGCGCGGTCACACTCCCGGCCGATGCCGGGGACGCTCGCCGCTGAAGAGAGGCCGCGCCCGACGCCGGGCGCGCTGCAGCGCTGTCCCAACTGCGAGGTGCGCACGGACGTGAGCGCGCACGTGGCCGGCGCGCTGGTCCGCTGCGCACGATGCGGCGTCCGATTCGAGGTGCAGCGCCGCGAGACGAGCTGGCCGGTGCAGGCGCGGAGCCCTGAGGACCGGGTCCTCTGGGAAGAGCTGGCTGCGGTGGGGAACCCGAATTCTGCGCCCGCGGCGGACATGCCCACCTCAGTCGACGCCGGCGCCGGAGGGGGCGGCGAGCCGGGCGCGCATGCAGCGCCGGCCGCGGAAGCGCCGCCGCCGAAGCTGATCCCGTTCCCGCAGCTGGAGGGATTCGCCCTGCACGAGCGACTCGGGCAGGGCGGCATGGGGGAGGTGTACCGCGCGACCCGGCTCGCGGACGCGAGGCCGGTGGCCGTGAAGGTGCTCTCCGCCTCGCTCGCCGCGGTGCCCGACTACGTCCGCCGGTTCGACCGCGAGGCCGCGGCCATGGCCCAGCTCGATCACGCCGGAATCGTGCGCCTCTTGTCGCGCGGACGCAGCGGCCCGTACTGCTGGATCAGCATGGAGCTGATCGACGGCGTTTCGCTCCGGACCCACGCCTTCCAGGCGCGGCCGTCGGCGCGCGCGCTGGCGCGCCTGCTGGCGCAAGTGGCGCACGCGCTCGCCTACGCCCATGCCCGCGCGGTGGTCCACCGCGACCTCAAGCCCGACAACGTACTGGTCCTGCGCGATGGCCGGACCAAGGTGCTCGACTTCGGTCTCGCCGGTCTGCACGCCGAGGGCGCCGAGGTCCTGACGCAGAGCAACGTGGCGATGGGCACCGCGAACTACATGGCTCCTGAGCAGCGCAAGGACGCCCGCCGCGCCGACCACCGCGCCGATCTGTACTCGTTCGGAGTCATGGCCTACGAGCTCCTCACCGGGGATCTGCCGGTCGGCCGTTTCCAGCCGGTGACGCGCCTCGTCCCTGGGCTGGATCGGGCCTGGGACGCGCTACTGGACAGGTGTCTCGAGCAGGATCCCGCCGCCCGGCCGCACAGCGCGCTCGAGCTGGCGCACGCGCTGGAGGGTCTTGCGGGCATCTCGCCTCCGCTCGAGCTGGCGCCCCGGACCAGGCGCTCCGCGCGCCGGTCGAGCATCTGGTCCTGGCTCGGCATCGGCAGCGGAATCGCGGTGGTCCTCGGCATCGCCGGGCTGCGCGTCGCGCACGACCATGCGCGCATGCAGGCATTCACTGCCGCATCGCTCCCCGCGGCGCGGGCGGAAGCCCGCGCGGCCATGGCTCCCGCCCGGGTCTTCAAGAGGCAGCAGCGCCGCTAGCCCGAGGAGGCGGTCCCCGTGCCGGGCTTGGGCGAAGGCTTCGCTCCGGCCCTGTTCCGATAGAACAGCACCACCGTCAGGCAATGGAATTCGTTGTCGCTGGACTGCATGACGGTGCGGTCGACGATTTCGAGGTCGCTGTTCGCGCGCAGCCAGCGGGTCACCTGCTCGCCGAGATCCTCCCGCTCCTTGGCCTTGGTCGCCGAGAACACCTTCACGCCGGTGAACATCCCGCCTCCCCCGTCCGGTCTCTCGCTCGACGAGCGATCGTTCCATCCGGGCCGGGGGATGTCAAATGACGGGGTTGCCTCGGGTGGGACGCGCCCCCACCGTTGCTGCGCGGGGGTGGACCCGCACGGAGGCGGGATGGCGATGGGACGGGGAGGGGACGCGCGGCGCAAGCGGGAATTGGCGGTGGAGTTCATCCGCCAGATTCGCGCCATGGAGCGCGACAAGCTGCACGCGCTGATCCTCGGCGAGGCGGGCGAGGATCTGGCACAGTTCTTCCTGGCATATGCGACCGATCTGATGGAGAGGGAGCCTGGCCGCGCCGTCGAAAACGCGTCCAGCCTGTTGCTCATCGGATACTTGATCCGCGCTTTCGAGGTGGAGCAGTCCGCGCCCGCTGTCGAGGTCCGTCCCGCTTTTTTGCACTAGCTCGACAGCTCTCTCGGTTGACCCCCAGGCCAGTGGCGGGCTGGGGACCGGCGCACTAGCTTGCGGAATGCCGCGCTCCGACCCCCACGGGCCCGTGGTCTCCCCGCGGGATGCGCTGGCGCGCCTGCTGGATGGGGTCCAGACGCTCTTCCGGGAGCACCTTGCCCTCGCCAAGACCGAGCTGAGGGACGATCTGCGCCGGGCGGGGCGCGACGTCCTGCTCAGCGCCGCCGGCCTGCCGCCGCTGCTGGTCGGCTATCTCTTGATGATGGTGGCGTTGGCGCTCCTCTTGGCGCAGGCGATCCCCGGATGGCTGGCCTTCGCATTGGTCGCCTTGGTGAACCTGATCGCCGGTGGCGGGCTGACCGTCGCCTTCATGAGCAAGGCGCGCCACGAGAAGATCGGCTTGCCCCGAACGGGAGAAGAGCTGCGGCGCGACAAGGAGTGGATCGCCGCACTGGGCGAGAGGGGCCCTCGGCCGCCGTCTCCGCAGCCGGCCGCGGCGCGCAGCCCGGACGGGGTCCGCCCGGGAGGCGCGTCCCTCCCTTCGGGCAAGGAGGGCGCGACCGCCGACCTCGGGCCGCGCAGCGCCAGCCGCTCCCCGGGACAGCCCGTCGCGGGCGCCACCTCGACCCCCGACGGCGAACCGATGACCGCGGAACGGAACGAGCCGCTCCGCCACTGACGCGGGAGGCAGCATGGCAGATGGGAGCAGGGACCCGGCGGCCATCCGCGCCGGAATCGAGCGCGCCAGGCAGGAGATCGAGCAGTCCGTCGCCGAGCTGCGTCAAGGCGTGGCCCAGTCGTTCGACTGGCGCCACCTCGTGCGCCGGCACCCCGGCGCGGCGATCGGCGGAGCTTTCGGGCTCGGCCTGCTGCTGGCGCGATGGACGGTGAGGTGACCATGGGCGAGGTCCGGGGAAACCAGGTGCAGGTGCCGGCGCCGGAGATCCGCGGCGGCACGCCCGGCCGCGGCTTGGAGGCCTTCGAGGAAGGCCTCCAAGCCGGGCGCGAATGGGCACGCAAGGCGACCCAGCGCACGATGGACTGGATCGAGGGCCACCCCGGGGAAGCGCTGCTCATCGCGGTCGGCGCCGGCTTCCTCCTTGGACAAGTCCTCTTCCGCCCCCGGACCGTCCGGCAAGAGGACGACGACTGAAAAGCCGCCACCTCGGCGTGGATGCCAAGCGCGCGGAAGTTGCTCCTGGGCAGGGCGCACCGGCAGGATGCCCCGATGCCTGCGGAGCTGCACCCGTTCCTGGTGCATTTGGCGGTCGGGCTCCTGATCGCGGCGCCCGCCTGCGATGCGGGGGGGCTGATCTTCCGTCGCGAGGGGCTGCTGCACGCGGGGCGCTGGAACACCCTCATCGGGACGGTCGCCGCCGGGCTCGCCGTGCTGAGCGGCATCGCTGCCCGCGCGGAGTTGGGTCCTCACAGCGCGGCCGGGGAAGCCCTGCTCAACCTGCACAACGCCTTCGGCTACGTGATGCTCGTGCTGTGGGTGCCGGCGGCGCTCTGGCGGGCATTCTCCCGGCCGGTGTTGCCGGGCCGCTTCCGGACCGTGTACCTCGCGCTCGCCTTCGCCGCCGCCGCGGCGTGCACGGCCGAGACGCTGCTCGGGGCTACCCTGGTGTACCGCCACGGAGTGGGTCTCTCGCCGGCCGCGCGAGTGGAGCCCTTGCCCCGCCCGCCGACCTTGAGCGCACCGACGCGCTGACTGCGACCGGTTCGGGGCCGGGCCTGCTAGCCCCTCAGGGGTGCCGCGCAACGACCACGGTGTGGATACCGCCCCTGACGAAGAAGTCGCCGACCACTTCCGCCTTGCGCGGCGCAACCGCCGCGACCAGGTCGTCGAGGATGCGATTGGTCACCGCCTCGTGGAAGGCCCCCTCGTCCCGGAAGCTCCAGAGGTACAGCTTGAGGCTCTTCAGCTCCACGCATTCCTTGTCGGGCGTGTACGAGATCCGGATGGTGGCGAAATCCGGCTGCCCGGTCATCGGGCACACGCAGGTGAACTCGGGGCACTCGAAACGGATCTCGTAGTCTCGCTGCGGGCTTGGATTGGGAAACGTCTCCAATCGCCTCGCCGGCGAAGCGCGGCGGCGCGCGGCGAGATCCACCGGAGCGGCCGCGAGCGCCTTTTTCGGCCTCTTCATCGCTGCTCAAGTAGCACGGCGCAGACTGTCCTGCACCGGGCACTTACACGCGATGCCGCATCGCGTCGTTGACCGGGGAGGTGTAGGCAGAGGTAGGCTTCGGTCGGGGCATCGGACGGTCTACGTGTTGCGGCGGACCCCGAACTGAAGTAGGAGACGCGGGCCATGACGAGAAAGGCCGACCCCTCCAGTCGCCGTCCCTCCCGCCGCAAGCCGTCCCGCCGGCCGGCTGCCCAGGGGCTCAACCCCCAGGCGCCCCGGGCGTCGAAGGGTCGGGCGATGGACGAGAAGCTCGACTGCGACTTCGGCCTCGCCTTCCAGGTCGTCCCGGCGCTGCGCCGGCCGCCGGACGCCTAGCGCACCGCGGACTCGCGGTCGAGGGCTGCCCCTCCGGCTGAGGCGCCAGGCGACCAGAGGCGGTCGATCCCGCGTCGTGGTCGGAGGGCAGCCGGGCCTGCTTCTGATGGGTTGTCTCGTGGACGGTCGATGCCCACCCTCGTGGGCATGGCGACCACGACCGTTGGAAACCAACCCTTCTCCCGCATCGTCGAGTCCCGCAAGACCTCTTCCTGGTCCATCGGGATCCCCATCGCGATCGTCGTCGTGATCGCCGTTGCGCTGCTGGCCTATTTCGCCGCCAAGGCCAGCCAGGCGCGTGACCAGCTAGCGCTCGCCGAGCAGTCGGCCCAGCAGCAGCAGCAGCAGCTCACGCAAGTCCAGCAGCGCCTCGGCCTCCTGGACGCCGAGCTGAACCGGCTTCGCGAGCCGGGCCGCACCACCGTGATCCTACAGTCCGCTGCCAGCGGGAAGCGCGGCAAGGCGGAGACCGCCGCCTGGGGCGCGGCGACCTGGGGTGAGCAGGCCGACGGCAAGTCGTGGATGCGCCTGAACGCGTACGGGCTGTCGCCGGCGCCCGCCGGGAAGGCCTACCAGTTCTGGTTCGTGTCGGCGGCCGGCGATTCCGTCCTGGCCGGAAAGCTCGATGCGAACGCGGACGGAAGCGCGTTCGTGGAGGGCAAGGACCTGCCCGGCGTCGACCAGGGCAAGATGGCTCTCGTGTCGATCGATGACGAGAACGCGAAGACCCACGG